>NZ_JBKOTV010000007.1:0-121117 GCF_049738055.1 Streptococcus sp. CL6.22
CAGATTGCAGCCTTTCTTTATTTTCTAGCTTGGTAGCGACTGGTCAAAATGAAAATCACGGTAAAGACCAACATCATGACACCATAAACAGGTAATGTTTGTCCTGTTAAGGTTGAAATTTCAAGTAGTTTTTGAATTCTTGGGAAGAGAGCTGTAGCTAGGAAGCCTCCTACTGACCAAACAATCAAGAGGACACGCCATAGGGTAAATGGCATGCAGGCTCTAAATACGGATAAGAAACCAATTGACCCCAAGAGATAATAGAGTAGAGTTGAGATTTCTAACTCAGACCAACCTTGGCTACTTCCAAATATTTTCACAAAAAGAACGCTGAACACAACCATGAGAGCACTTGGTAGAGCACGAAGCATGGATCTTCTGAGGAAGTTTGGCTCAACAGGTTTGATATTTCGCTCAAAAGTCAGAACGAATGGTGGGAAACCTTCCACGAACTGGTCAATCATGGTAATCTGGATCGGAATGAAAGGGAAGATCAAGATCCACTCAGATCGTCCCAGAAGAGCACTGGCGATACAGATAACTGCGAGCAAGAAAGAATAGATGGTCTTTATCAAGAAAATCGGGGCGATATGGGCAATGTTATTCACCACACGACGACCTTCAAAGAGAATCTCAGGAACATCATTAAAGTCAGAGTTCAAGAGAACCAGATTGGCAATCTGACGAGTCGCAGGATCTCCCTCCGCCATTACGATGGAACAATCCGCCTCACGAAGGGCCAGAATATCATTAACCCCGTCCCCTGTCATAGCTGTTGTATGACCTGCTTTTTTCAGCGTTTGGATAATAAGTTTCTTTTGATGAGGGGAAACACGTCCGAAAATAGCTGTCTCCTCCGCCATAGCAACCAATTCCTCATCCGTGATTTTTGAACAATCGACATAGCTGTTATAGTCCGCAAAACCAGCCTTCTGGGCAATGCTGGATACCGTAACTGGATTGTCCCCAGAGATAATCTTGAGGCCCACTTCCTGAGAACGGAGATAGTCCAGCGTCTCTTCTGCTCCCTCTCGAATGGGATCCAATATTTCCAGCAAGGCTAGAGCCTGAATATCAGATGGTTTCTGTGGTTTGTGATGGTCTAATTTCTCCTGACTGAGGGCTAAGACCAAGACACGTGAACCTCTCTCCAAGGCCTCTCTGGCTTCTGGGACTTCGTTTTCCAGCAACATCTCAGGCGCACCTAGGAAAACTGTCCCCAGACCTTCCAATTCCATAGCACCCCACTTGCGGTCGCTTGAGAAAGGCAGATTAGAGATCATAGGATAGACTACCTGACCTTGGAAACGCTGGCGAATGGCTTGAGCTGTTGGATTTTTATCCTCACTATGAGCCATATAGCTGGCCAAGATGCTAGCAAGCGCTGACTCTCCATACTCTTCGGTCAAAGGAAGAACAGCCTCCACCTGCATCTTTCCTTGGGTGATGGTGCCCGTCTTGTCCAAACAGAGCATATCCACGCGTGCCAAGGTCTCAACAGAGTACATCTCCTGCACCAAGACCTTTTTCAAGCCCAGCTTAATAACCGCAGTCAAAAGCGAAGTGATGGTCAAAAGGGCGATTCCCTTGGGCAACATCCCCAAAAGGGCTGTCGACGAATTTACAACAGATGACTTAAGAGGCAGGCCTTTTAAAAGCAAGGCTTCTAGCAAGAGAGCTAGACCAAAAGGAATGATAATCTTCCCAGTAAAACCAGCTAACCTGTCCAGCGATTTCATGATACGTGAGTTGATCGGTTTAACGGTCTTGGCTTCCAGCATGAGTTTAGCAGCATAGTTGTCTGCCCCGACATGGTGGACTTGAGCCAAAACTGACCCACTGGCTAGGAAACTTCCAGACAAAAGCAAGGCGTCAACTTCCTTTTGCACCAAATCACTCTCACCGGTCAACATGGCTTCATTGACTTCCGCAAAACCTTCTAGAACCAAGGCATCACTAGGAATCTGCTCCCCAGCAGACAAACGAATGACGTCTCCTAAAACCAATTCTTCAGGATTCAGAGCTACTTCCTGGCCATCACGAATGGTTTTAACCTTTTCCTTAGTCATGAGATTGAGCTTGTCCACCATGTGTTTGGCCCGCAGCTCAGTCACAATCCCAGAAAAAGCGTTAAAGCAGATAACGGCAAAGAAGACCAGATTGCTCCAAGCCTGCACAAAGGCTAGTGCCAAAGCAATGGCAAAGTTCAAAGCATTAAAAAGGGTAAAGACATTTCGTTTAACGATTTGCCAAGTGCTTGTACTAGCCGATGCGGTAAAATCATTGACCAAGCCCTTAGCCTGTCTTTCCTTGACTTCTCTTTGGGTTAATCCCATAATCTTATTTTTATCCATAAATTCTATCATATCATTTTTTCTAAAAGAATTCTAATCTCATCCCAAATATGCACCTAGTCAAGGGAAAAAGTTTGCCAGCCCTCCTTTGATAAGGTATAATAATAACAAGAAAACAATCGAAGGAGATCGCATGTTT
Organism: Streptococcus sp. CL6.22; assembly: GCF_049738055.1. Classification (GTDB taxonomy): domain Bacteria; phylum Bacillota; class Bacilli; order Lactobacillales; family Streptococcaceae; genus Streptococcus; species Streptococcus mitis_DJ. The sequence continues at coordinate 2,494 of NZ_JBKOTV010000007.1, forward strand.
TATACTTATTTACGCGGATTAGTTGTCTTGCTCCTATGGTCCATCAATGGCAATGCCCACTATCATAATACTGATAAAATTCCTAATCAAGATGAAAATTATATTCTGGTTGCCCCTCACCGTACCTGGTGGGATCCAGTTTACATGGCCTTTGCGACCAAGCCAAAACAGTTCATCTTTATGGCAAAAAAAGAACTCTTTACCAACCGTATCTTTGGTTGGTGGATTCGTATGTGTGGTGCCTTTCCTATCGACCGTGAAAATCCTAGCGCTTCTGCCATCAAATACCCTATCAATGTTCTTAAAAAAAGTGACCGCTCCCTTATCATGTTCCCAAGTGGGAGCCGTCACTCAAACGATGTCAAGGGTGGAGTTGCCCTGATTGCCAAAATGGCCAAGGTCCGTATTATGCCGGTTACCTACACAGGTCCTATAACCTTGAAAGGCTTGGTTAGCCGCGAACGTGTCGATATGAACTTTGGAAATCCAATCGATATCTCAGATATCAAGAAAATGAATGATGAAGGCATTGAAACAGTCGCCAATCGCATTCAAGCAGAATTCCAACGTTTGGACCAAGAAACGAAACAATGGCACAATGATAAAAAACCAAACCCACTCTGGTGGTTTATCCGCATCCCTGCTCTCATCCTTGCCATTATCCTCGCTATCCTAACCATCATCTTTAGCTTTATCGCAAGCTTCGTCTGGAATCCAGATAAAAAGAGAGAAAACCTTGGTTAAATAAATACAACAATCCCTTGGCAAAAGCCAAGGGATAATTCTTTTACTTAATTTTCCATTTTTGGGCCAACCAGCTGGAAAAAGCTAAAAATCGCTCAACTACTTGTTCATGGTGTCCATAAGGATCAAAGACAAACTGACCGTTCGGATAGCGTTTCTGAAGACTGGTATGGATCTGCTCAGCATAGACTGGTGCTTGAGCCAAGCGATTAGTATGGTATGCTCCTTCTGTTTGACCATTCTGTAAATACAGCAAACAGTCCAAATTTTTCACATTTTCTGCCTTGCAGTAAGCCGCAAAATCAGGATACCAAAAGGAACCGCAGATCGAAAAGACACAGGAAACCTTGTCAAAGCTGAAAAGACTGTAGACTGCCGCCAAACCACCTAGTGAGTAGCCTCCATAAGCAAGGCGAGTTTCGTCCAGGCGATATAGCGACTTCAGCTTGTCTAAAAGGCCTCCAAATAAATCACTATGATAGGCATTTGCCTGACCGCCAAAATCTGGAGCTCCATCTCTCAAAGCAGCTGCCTTCCAGGGAGTGTAGTCATCTAGGCGATTTTTAGAGGTCAAGCCCACTAAAATCACAGATTCGGAAAGGGACGATAGGAAGTCCAAGTTTCCATCATTCAATAAAATAGCCGGATAGGTTTGATTGGGGTCGTAGTTAGAAGGAAGGCTGACCTTGACTTGGATTCCTTCCCAATCAAACTCATTATTTATTGATAAAGTCATTGATTTTCTCAAGGGAATCAATCACTGCTGGACCATAGTCCATCAATTCATCGTAAGAGATGGTCATGATTTTTTGATTCTTAATAGCAGGAACGCTTTCCAAAACAGCATTTGCCTTCATCAACTCTACTGCTTTTTCATCCAATTTTTTATTACGATCGCTGGTTACATAGATAATCAATTCAGGATCCATTGACACGAGATTTTCCAAGGTCAAGCCTGATGTCCCCGTAGCAACGTTTGTATAACCAAGTTGGTTCAGCAAACTTTCTTGCAAAGCAGACTTGTAGGCACCGAAGGTTTCATCATTATAAGCAACCATAATCAAAGCCTTTTTCTTTTCACCTTGGCTTGCTGGATTTGCTTTCTTAACAGCGTCAATTTTAGTTTGTAATTGGGCTGCGTATTCATTGGCCTTGTCCTGAACATTAAAAATCATTCCAAGATTTTTGACATCTTCTACGATATTCCCCAAATCTTGCTGAATCGTTGAGAGAGAAGCTTTTTGAGTATAAACTGGGATTTTGTTTTCATTCCAAGTGCTAACTGTCCCCAAGGATTTTTCAGAAAACATCATGTTTCGCCCCATCACAGCGTCTGGCTCATAAGAAAGGACTGTTTCTTGTGAGACTGTTTTTTTATCTCCAATTTGAGGAATCGTCGCAATCGCGTCCTTGTATTTGTCCGTCACAGCATTATCAGGATTAAGCATGCCAGCAATTTTATCCTTCAACCCTAACTCCAATAAGATTTCAGTGGTTGAAAGATTGTTGGTGATAACTTTTTCAGGTGCCTTGTCAAAGACTTGTTCGACTTCATTCCCTTTCGCGTCATAGGTTTTGACCGTTAGTGGATAAGTCGTCTCTGTGCTCGCCTTTTGACTTGTTTCTGTGCTAGACTGTGTGGTAGTTTTTTCTGTAGTAGTGTTACCACAAGCTGCCAAAGTTAAGGTAGCTACTGTTACGAGTAAAATGCTTAGTGTTTTTTTCATCTTGTTTTCCTTTTCATTCTTATAAATAGTGAATCATAGCTTGCTGATCCTCGGTCCAAGTCACCTGACTTTGAACTCCGTATATAGTTTGCAATGACTCAGGGGTGATAGTCTCCTTTGGAGTCCCTTGGTAAAGGATTTCTCCCTCTTTCATCAGATAGAGATAATCCGAATAGCGACAAGCAAGTTGAATATCATGCAAGACAGCTAGAACATTGACCTTGAGATTCTTCACAATGGCCAACAAGTCTAGCTGATACTTGATATCCAAGTGATTGGTTGGTTCGTCCAGGAGCAAGAGAGTCGGTTCTTGCGCCAAGGCTCGGGCTAACAAAACTCGCTGTTTCTCTCCCCCTGACAGAGACGAATAGAGACGAGTTTTCTTCTCGAGCATATCCACCTTAACGAGGGCATCTTGAACGAGAGTAAAATCCCTTTCCCTTTCCTTCTGTAAAAAAGAGAGGTGGGGAGTTCTTCCCAGCAAGACGATTTCTTCAACTGTACAATCAAACTGCAGTTGGTTAAACTGGGTCACAACTGCCATTTGCTTGGCTGTTTCTTTGAGTGACCAATGATCCAGCGGCTTTCCATCTAGGCTTATCAAGCCTTTGTCCGCCTTTTCCTGACGATAGAGGAGTTTAAGCAAGCTGGTTTTTCCGCTTCCATTTGGTCCTAATATCGTGTGAAATTGATTCCCCTCAACCTTAAGAGAGACTCCTTTGATGATTTTTTTCTCTCCTAGTCCAAAATGGATATCCTGACAAATCAAGTCCATATCAGACCCTCACCTCCCTTCGCCTACCTCCAACAATGTAGATAAAGAAGGGAGCACCTACTAAGGCTGTGAAAATACCAATAGGAAGCTCTGCGTTTGGAATGATGATACGAGAGAGTACGTCTGCCCAGATGACAAAGAGGGCACCTAGCAAGGTTGCAACAGGAAAAAGCCTCTTATAATTCGTTCCTACTAACCCTCGAGCTAAATGTGGAGTAATCAGACCGACAAATCCAATAATCCCACAGGTTGCCACTAAGACTGCTGTCAGCACAGCCACCATGGTCACATAAAGATACCAATAAAAGCGTAAGGGAATTCCCAAAGTTAAAGCAGCCTCATCTCCCATCATCATCGCATTAAAAACACGATACTGGGTAGAGAAAAATAGAAAGGCCATTCCTACTACTATAGTTGGCAGGACCAAGTCTGCCCAGGAAGTCCCAGCGAGCGAGCCCATGGTCCAAAACTTAATGGTCATCACACTATCCGCATTAGCTCCAACTGAGATAATAAAGTTTGAAAAAGCCAGAAAGAGAGCATTGACCACGGTTCCTGATAAAATCAGACTAGAAGTCGTCATCCTTCCCTGCATAGAGGCAATGATGAGGACAGCAATTGTTGCCAAAATAGCTCCAAGAAAAGCTCCAAGGCTAATCATCACTTTTAAACCAAGAATGATGCTCAAGGTTGCCCCTAGAGTTGCACCCGCAGATATTCCTAAGACATAAGGCTCTGCGATGGGATTGTTCACTGTAGACTGCATCACGCTACCACACATAGAAAGACCAGCCCCCACTATCAGACCTAACAATACTCGAGGGAATCTCATGTTCCATACAATGGCAAGAGTAGACTTGGAAACCTCTCCTATCTCAAGAGGAAATCCCAACCTGCTCAAAATAATCCGATAGGTAGCTCCTAGATCAATCGCAACAGATCCCATAGAAACTGCTAGAAAGAGAGAAATCCCTAAAGTAGCTAGCAAAATAACTAAAAGTAACACAAATTGCTGGTCTTGTCGGCTTCCAGAAAATTTGGAAAGCATGCAAACCTCCTATGATAGAATCTTAAAAATTTAGAAAATTCTCATGAAAAGTATACCATATTTTCAACAATGGAACAAGATGAGAAAAATGAATATAGTTGGTCTTACAGTGCTAATAATCGTAACCGAAGATTATACTTGAGTATATCGAGGTAAGAGGACAACATAAAAAGCCCTCTAAAATTAGAGAGCTGATTTGAGATTGGGATAAAATCCTAGTGAAACAAAAAAATCTACACGGTCAGAAAAGTCTCTATCGTGCCATTTTCATACATGATGTATAGTCCAAGTAGAATGAATACTAAGGGCACAATGATTCGCTCGTATTTTTCAATTGTCTCGAATATTAACGGAATAGAGGATAACACCCGACTAATCTCGCATAAGATAATTATACCGATTACAAACACAAGCAACGCCACGAGGGTCTGTGACCAATCTAACGAAGCAAAATAAGGTATATAGATACCTAAATTATCTCCGCCAGACGCAATTGTCAGCAATGTAACTGTCCAAAACAGTTGATTTGCCTTGCTTTGTTCTAATCTTTCAATAATTTCTTCCTCTTCTTCCTCTTCTTCCTCACCTTCTCCAACAATTGCAAAGCGAATCCCTAAATAGATAGGGATTAAACCAAGCAATCCAACCATCCATTCTTCAGGCACGAAATTAACGACATAAGCAGCAACTAAACTCGCCCCTACAAGTAAGCCTGTGCCTAGATATTGCCCCGCATAAATATGCCATTTTTGTTTATTCTGTGATAGCTGTGCAAATAAAATAAATAAAATAATTAAATAATCGATACTGGTGGAAATATAAACACCAATAGCAGATATGATTGTCTGTCCCATAAAAAACCTCCTGTATTGGTCAGTAATAAATCAGCAGATTTTAGGAGAGCACAGACACATTAATTTAGCTATCGCTAGTGGGTAATGTCGAACATAGGAAAGCATTTTACTCCTCCTCAAAACGTAGTTACAAAGTAATTTCTAACTGGAATTCGGTGACTACTTCCATGTAAAGTATAACATACTATACTTTACTTCGTAAAGTGTGGGCTCTCCGAGGGGGCTTGCAGACAGCTACTCGGCTTTTCAAGCCGAGTAGCTACGCACCTTTATGGTGTAATTAGCTGATACCATTTGAGGTTTTTGTAGTCTCCAAAATTGTGACCGATAAAACCTCAATAAAAAAGCCCTCTGAAAATCAGAGAGCTGATTTGAGCTCGGGCTAAAATCCTAGTGAAAAAGATGGAACTCCTTGTGTTCATCGAACACGGTGTCGTTTCCCTATTTTCATACGGATTTCTTACGCCCTTAGCATCATGATTCTTGCTGGATAAACCGTTTATAGACTAGGCGAAGATTGTACAAAAAACTTTAGTGAAACAAAAATATCTCCCCGAAGGGAGAGAATCTGGTTTATTTTACCTTACAGTGCTAGGAACCGTAACCAAAGATAATACTTGAGTATATCGATGTAAGGTGACAACGTAAAAAAGCTACCCAATTTAGAGTAGCTTCATTATCAAGATATGCTCAATTGAACACGGCCTAAGCACTGGGCAAAAAAGATAAAATCTCCTAGAAACTGAAGTTTCTTCGTCAATTTTCCTATTTTTGCTGTGTGCTTTTGACGGCCTTTGTATCTTGAATTAGCGACGAAGTCCTAGAGAGTTGATCAACTCACGGTAACGGTTAACGTCGTTTTTACGCAAGTATGCAAGCAAGTTACGACGGCGACCGATTTTTTTCATCAATCCACGGTAAGTAGCGTGGTCTTTTTTGTGTTGTTTGATGTGTTCGTTAAGGTGGTTGATTTCCCAAGTAAGGACAGCAACTTGAACCTCTACTGAACCTGTATCACCTTCGTGACGTGCATATTGTGCGATGATTTCATTTTTTTTCTCTTTTGAGATTGCCATGATGTTTCTCCTTTTTATTTGGCTTCATCCGAGTGACAGGTTGGCATGCCTGTAACCAAGAAGAAGTTATTTGTCTTTACGACAATCCCTATTCTACCAATAACTAACTTCTTTGTCAACAGATTTACTTTCTTGTTTTAAACATGCTATAATAATCATAGCAAGAAATCTAAGTTGTCTGTTTTTTTTAAACGAGGTGATTATCATGCCTAGATTCTATTTCCATCTCCCCTACTATCTGGTCATATTTTTCTTTTATTGGCCACTTTATGAGTTGGTCTTGCTAGTTGTTTCTGACCCCCTTACACTCAAGGGACTCTGTATAAACAATCTTCTCTTCTTTACACCTCTGGTAATCTTGATTATATCGCTACTCTATAGCTACCGTTTCCGTTTCTCACTTTGGTGGTTAATTGGTAACGGACTGCTCTTTTGCTTTACTATCATAACCTTCGGTGAATTTATCTGGTTTTACTTTTTAGCCTATGAAATCTTTGCTCTGGTGGGCATGGCTTCCGGTATTGGCATCAAGCATATTCTACAAAAAATGAAAAACAAAAAACTTTCACAAAATCCTTGAAAAATCTCACAATCATGCTATAATAATCCATAGAGACAAGTCACTTAGTCCCTTTCTACTAGAGAGTGCGTGGTTGCTGGAAACGCATAGAGAGCCTAAACTGATACTACTCTTGAGTTTTTTATGAAAACATAAAACGGCGGCCACGTTAGAGCCAATCAGAGGTGTCCCTCTTTTTTGAGGAACATAAATGAAGGTGGAACCACGTTGCGACGTCCTTTTGAGGATGTCGCTTTTTGTTTTTCTAGCTTTCAAAATCCTCTGTCCCTGTTTTCAGAATAGGGTTAACACATTCGTCAATAATATAAGTAAGGAGAACATCATGATTAACATTACTTTCCCAGATGGCGCTGTTCGTGAATTCGAATCTGGCGTTACAACTTTTGAAATTGCCCAATCTATCAGCAATTCCCTAGCTAAAAAAGCCTTGGCTGGTAAATTCAACGGCAAACTCATCGACACTACTCGTGCTATCACTGAAGATGGAAGCATCGAAATCGTGACACCTGATCACGAAGATGCCCTTCCAATCTTGCGTCACTCAGCTGCTCACTTGTTCGCCCAAGCAGCTCGTCGTCTTTTCCCAGACATTCACTTGGGAGTTGGTCCAGCCATCGAAGATGGTTTCTACTACGATACTGACAACACAGCTGGTCAAATCTCTAACGAAGACCTTCCTCGTATCGAAGAAGAAATGCAAAAAATTGTCAAAGAAAACTTCCCATCAATCCGTGAAGAAGTTACTAAAGACGAGGCACGTGAAATCTTCAAGAACGACCCTTACAAATTAGAATTGATTGAAGAACACTCAGAAGACGAAGGTGGTTTGACCATCTACCGTCAGGGTGAATATGTAGACCTTTGCCGTGGCCCACACGTTCCTTCAACAGGCCGCATCCAAATCTTCCACCTTCTCCATGTAGCGGGTGCTTACTGGCGTGGAAATAGCGACAACGCTATGATGCAACGTATCTATGGTACAGCTTGGTTCGACAAGAAAGACTTGAAAAACTACCTCCAAATGCGTGAAGAAGCTAAGGAACGTGACCACCGCAAACTTGGTAAAGAGCTTGACCTCTTCATGATTTCTCAAGAGGTTGGTCAAGGGCTTCCATTCTGGTTGCCAAATGGTGCGACAATCCGTCGTGAGTTAGAACGCTACATCGTCGATAAAGAATTGGCTTCTGGCTATCAACACGTTTACACTCCACCACTTGCTTCTGTAGAGCTTTACAAGACTTCTGGTCACTGGGATCACTACCAAGAGGACATGTTCCCAACTATGGATATGGGAGATGGGGAAGAATTCGTCCTTCGCCCAATGAACTGTCCACACCACATCCAAGTCTTTAAACACCATGTTCACTCATACCGTGAATTGCCAATCCGTATCGCTGAAATCGGGATGATGCACCGCTATGAAAAATCTGGTGCCCTCACTGGTCTTCAACGTGTGCGTGAAATGTCTCTCAACGACGGTCACCTCTTTGTGACTCCAGAACAAATCCAAGAAGAATTCCAACGTGCTCTTCAGTTGATTATCGATGTTTATGAAGATTTCAACTTGAATGAATACCGTTTCCGCCTCTCTCTTCGTGACCCTCAAGATACTCACAAGTACTTTGATAACGATGAAATGTGGGAAAATGCCCAAACCATGCTTCGTGCTGCCCTTGATGAAATGGGCGTTGACTACTTTGAAGCTGAAGGTGAAGCTGCCTTCTATGGACCAAAATTGGATATCCAGGTTAAGACTGCCCTTGGAAAAGAAGAAACCCTCTCTACGATCCAGCTTGACTTCTTGCTTCCAGAACGCTTCGACCTTAAATACATCGGAGCTGATGGTGAAGAACATCGCCCAGTTATGATCCACCGTGGGGTTATCTCAACTATGGAACGCTTCACAGCGATCTTGATTGAAAACTACAAGGGTGCCTTCCCAACATGGCTTGCGCCACACCAAGTAACCCTCATCCCAGTATCTAACGAAAAACACGTGGACTACGCTTGGGAAGTAGCGAAGAAACTCCGTGACCGTGGTGTCCGTGCTGATGTGGATGAACGTAATGAGAAAATGCAATTCAAGATTCGTGCTTCACAAACTAGCAAGATTCCTTACCAATTGATCGTTGGTGACAAGGAAATGGAAGACGGAACTGTCAACGTTCGTCGCTATGGCCAAAAAGAAACAAACACTGTGTCAGTAGATGAGTTTGTAGCAGCTATCCTAGCCGATATCGCCAACAAATCACGTGTTGAAAAATAAATCGATCGCAGTCTGAGAAACATTTTTCAGTAAGAAAAAGCAACAACTATTTTGAACTGCACCCCAAAAGTTGGACAAATAATTATTGAAAGGATTTAGTTCTGTATTGCACAGGGCTAAGTCCTTTTAGTTTGACTTTAATTCGTTTGTTGTTGTAGTAATCAATGTAGTCCACAATAGCTTGTTCAAGGTCTTCTAAAGACCTAAAGTGCTTCTCATAACCATAAAACATTTCAGATTTCAAAATGCCAAAGAAGGACTCCATCATGCCATTGTCTGGGCTGTTGCCCTTGCGTGACATGGATGCTTGAATTCCCTTACTCTCTAGGAACCGATGATAAAAATCGTGTTGGTATTGCCAGCCTTGATCGCTATGGAGAATCGTATGCTCGTAGTGTTTCTCTGTAAAGGCCTGGTTTAACATAGCTTTCACTTGTTCTAAGTTTGGTGAAGTTGAAAGATTATAGGCGATAATTTCGCTATTAAATCCATCTAAAACTGGCGATAAATAGAGTTTCTGTGTGCTATTTGGAATGGCAAACTCTGTCACATCCGTATAGCACTTTTCCATTGGCCTTGATGCTTCAAACTGACGTTGAATGAGATTCTCTGCTTTCTTACCAATCTCTCCTTGGTAGGAAGAATACTTTCGTTTCCGGCGAATTCGAGCTGTTAAACCAAGGACTTTCATCAGACGTTGGACCTTCTTATGGTTTACTATATGACCACGATTCCTCAATTCAAGAGTAACTCTACGATAGCCATAATTTCCTTTATGGTCATTATAAATGGCCTGAATTTCGGTTTTAAGCTCTTTATCTTTATCAAGCCCATCCAGTTGTTTCAACTGATAATAGTAAGTTGAGCGAGCTAAACGTGCTGTTTCAAGAAGTAAATCTAGTCGAAATCCTCCTGAAGCCATTTCTCTAATTGTCTCTGCCTTTCTCGCTCTAAGGCTTCGTCCCTGTCTTCCAGCTCTTTTAACTTTTTTAGGTAGGCCACCTCAGTCCGTAAGCGTTCATTCTCCTCTTGGAGTCGCTCTAGTTCTGTCATTTCTTCCCAGGTTTTCTTCCGTTTACGTCCCATTTTAGTTGGTCTCCCTCTTGTTTTCTCAACAATAGTATACCCGTTTTTCTTATATTGTGCTAGCCAATTTGGAAGCATACCACGATTTGGGAGAGCATATTTGAGAGAAACTCTATCTTGAGACCAGTTTTCATGTAAGACTTTATTAATCATTTCTTGTTTTAAATGAGGAGAATAGTAACGATTTTTCCCTTTTTTGACGAACTCTATTCCGTAACGATCAATCAATTTAATCATGTACCTAAGATTAGAATTGTTTATCTCAAATTTATTTGAAAGCTTCTCTAAGCTATATCCTTGTTTTCTAAGTTCATAGATCTGAACTTTATCTTCATAACTCAATTTCATAATAAAACACCCCAAAAGTTAGATTTTTTCTGTCTAACTTTTGGGGTGCAGTTCATTCAGTTGTTGCTTTTTATATTTTATTTAACCTGAGCTAGTAGTGATTGGTCAAACCACCACAAATGATATTCTCATCAACAATCCTTTCTATCCATTAACTTTTGGATATAGGATATCCTCCCAAGATTTGCTTCCATGAGTTAGATAAGTTGACTATCCTCAGTCCTTGTCTGCTTCATTTTCTTTTGCGCGATCGTTTTGTAAATCTTTTTCAGAGAGTTTTTGTTCGATATACTTGTCAATGTTTTCGTAAAATTCCTTGGTCGCCTCACTATCTAATTTTGCCGAATTATGGAATTGCTTGACTTTCAATTGAACAGATTGAATACCGTAAGAGGCTTGTTTTTGACGAATGGTTTCTAATTCTTCTTCTGAAATTGGATCTCCAACAACCGTCAAGACCAATTCATTGTTACTTGACTTGTAGACTTGATTAATAACCGTATAATTGGCGAACTCTTTTCCTACAAACTGTTTGATCCCTTCTTTGCGCGCTTGTTCTATTGTCAGAGTAACTGCCGAATAGCTAGCTGGAAGAATCAACAATACAATCAAAGAAATCAAGCCAATTCTCATTTTAATGCTCAGCTCTTTAAATGAAGTTAAAGGAGATTTTCTCATCAAAATTCTTGTTCCAACAATGTTGGCTAGCATGATAAAGACACAGTTGATCAAGAAAAGATAGAGAGCCCCCAATAAAAATCGTACATTCCCATTAGCTAAACCATAGCCAGCAGTACAGATAGGCGGCATCAGAGCTGTAGCAATGGCTACTCCTGGCACGATATTGTTTGCTTCTTTTTTCCTTGAACCGATCACACCAGCAATCCCACCAGCAATAGCAATGAGGACATCCCAAATGGTTGGAGAGGTTCGTGCAATCAACTCGCTACTTGCATAAGACAAGGGAGAAATCCAGAAATACAGAGTCGAGACAAGCAAACTGACCAACACTTGAGTCAATAAAACCTCTAGAGATTGCTTGATTAAACGCGTATCAAAAATAGCTAAACCGAATCCCAGTCCAACAATCGGTGTCATGAGAGGTGAAATCAACATGGCTCCTATAATGACAGCTGTTGAATTCATATTTAGTCCGATAGAGGCAATAAAAATTGCACACATCAAAATCGCTGTATCTCTCAATCGAACATGAAGGTCATCGTATAATTTCTCACGGTATTCCCGTGTTGAATAATTGGCAGTCATTTGTCCTCTCCTCTTTCCTTATTTAAATTGGTATAATAATTAAAAATAACAGCTGATAAACAGCCAAAAAATATGAGCCCATAAATCGTCAAGAAGACACTGGTAATCCTTCCAATCAAGGTCACAGCTAGGAGATCCCCGTAGCCGACAGTCGTCGAAGTCACAAAAGCATACCAAAGACCGTCTCCGTAATTTGTGATAGCAGGTTCAACTAGGAAAAGCACGCCTCCTGACCCAAAAACAAAGGTCACAAAACTCAGAGCAAACCGAGTAAAACCCGTAACCTGCATAATATGCCATAACATTTTTAAACGTTTCATTTGTTCTCCTTATTCATACTAGCTCCTGACCGAGCCGTTTTTTTCCAATAATCAAAGTGAAGATAGGACATGATCTCCATCACCAAACCCCAGTCCAACAATCGGTGTCATAAGAGGGGAAATCAGCATGGCTCCAATAATGACAGCTGTTGAATTCATATTTAGGCCAATAGAGGCAATAAAAATCGCACACATCAAAATCACTGTATCTCTTAATCGAACATGAAGATCATCATATAATTTCTCACGGTATTCACGTGTTGAATAGTTTCCAGTCATTGGTTACTCCTTTTATTTCGTATAATTTTGTTTCTGCATGGATGATGGTAGAGAGACTTCTGTCCAATCTTACATATTTTTCTTCTCACCTGTTATTCTTTTGAAAATTATCCTTTAAATATCCGTCAGTCCATCCTTAACATTATATCAAAAATTTTACAGTCTTTCTTCGAAGAAATCTATCAATTGAATAGATAGATGAAGCAAGAAATTTTTGTTTCCTTATCCGAAGAAGGAAAAACGGTATCTCCTGAACCTTGATACTATGCGTTTTATTCTTTATAATTTAGCTATTTCAAAATTACAAGTTCTCCATTCTTAATTTCCCAAACTTGGTCAAACTTACTTAATAATTCGTTTTGGCGATGTAAAGTAACAATGACGGCACTTGGTAGTTCCAGAACTCTTTCCAATTCCATTTTAAACTGATTAGTATCCAAGGCAGAGAAAGGTTCGTCTAGGATAAGCAATGGATTTTTACGATTTTTCTCACGATTTAAATACATTCGTTGTTGCTGACCACCTGACAGGGATTGTGGTGGAATTTTTTCAAAATCTTCTTCTCTGAATTTTTCATTGAAACTATTGAATAGCGTTACATTATTTTCATAACTCGAAATAAATGTATGTTCTTGTTGCAGAATCATACCGAATCTTCCCCAAAGATGGTCCAAAACAAGCCCATCTAGCACAATTTGTCCTTCAAAATCTTCATCTGTTCCATTTAAAATGTTGAGAAGACTACTTTTTCCAGACCCATTCTTACCAATAAGCGCAATTTTATCCCCTTTTTGAATCGTAGCGGAAGTAATTATCAATTTTGATTCTCCCAGTTGTTTGGAAATGTTTTTCAAAGTAATCGTATCAAAAGAATGTTGAGGTGCTTGAACTGAAACGGGTCTCCCAACAATGTTTTGAAAACTCTTGATTACAGGCTTTACGGACTCTAACATTTGTAAATCATAAAGGATTTCCTGTATTGGTTCAGAAAAAGCATTAATATATCCGAAACTCGCCACCACCTCAGGAATACCGAGTTGCTGGTGAGATAGAGAGTAGGCTAAATAAATAAACAGAACAAGACTAATGAATTCAAAAGAAACACCTGTCAATAAGATGCCTGTAATTTTTGTCAAACCATACTTAAAATACTTATCCTGCAAATTCTTTAGAGATCTCTTTTGTTGATTCAAAAAATGCGACATAGTTAGTTTATTTACCAAATGATGTCCCATGAGCAAATCCTCCAAAGTTCGATAGTAATCTCCTTGTTTTTTCAAGTAAACCTGTCTACGATTAGCGGTCAACTTCCCAACGATTTTAGGAATTTGAATACTAATTCCAGTGGAAAAGATTAAAATCAGTGATACAATAGGATTAATTGTTCTGCTAATAATGAAAGCGTAAATGATGATACGTAAAATTTGTTTGATAAAACTCATCAATGGAGGAAGGTAATCCTTTTCCAACGAATCTAGGTCATTAGATTGATAGGAAATATACTCTGCTACTGTTTTCTGCTTGAAATCGTGGTGACTGAGTCCCAGAAGTGAACGAAACCACTCATTTTTCAAAGTAGTCGAAAAGATAATCCCCTGCTTCCAATCAAGTATCATTTGGATATAGTTACAACTCAAATAGCCTGCCACTGACATAGAGTAACCATATAGAGCTACTTGATAATCCCCTTTGATTAATGCCTGCGTGAAATACGGTAACAAAGCTGTGCAGATATTCGATACTACACCAAAAAGAAAATTAAAGAAGAGATACCATCTAATAGTTTTAAGATATGGTAGCATATACGATACTCCTTGCTAATGCGTTTTTTTACATATCTCAGAACAATCTCTACTATTCCTTATTTCAGATAGTGCGATACTCAGACATTGAGTGCAATAATTGTAAATCACACAAGTTCTGCAGTTTTTACTATCATTCAAAATATAATTTGCTATTTTGTAAAATATAGGTCTATCCCATGTTTCTTTGATAGATGTAAAATGAATATTTCCAATACTTCTATTGAAAGTAAGCTTTTTCAGTTTTTCTAACAATTTAGGCTATTTCGTGACACACCCACAATCCGTGAAAATTCTGGTTATATCAGATTATGTGATTTTCGTAAGAATTTTATATTGTCTCCAATCATGGTAGTCTCCTTTTACTTGATAAAACTATTATAACATTTAGAAATTAAAAACTGGTTCAAAATCAATAGGATGTGTGTATTCGATACATTCAATAAATTCTTGGAAACAGTTCTACACCAGTTACACAAATCTATATACACCTATCTCATTCAAAATTAAAAGAAAGCTGCAGTTCTTTTAATCCTGTATCAACGATTCATTCTGAAATCGAATAGGAGACATTTCCCAAGTCTACAATTCACTTCATCTCAAATTAATTTTTGTAATTCACCCTTAGTTTATAGATTTTATACTCAACAAAAGTATAAAGCATACAAAACTTCACTTTGAACCAGTATTTATACTATATCCCGTATCAAGAACTCTATTATTATTTTTCTAAAATACAATTTTCAAATATCCTGAAATATAGGAAAAAGAGATTGTGTAAAAACTCAATCCCTGTAAAAAATGGTTTTCCCCCAGTCTCTTTTCGTCTATGCTCACTCAATTATTAGATTCATGTCAGCAAACTGAATCCGTACTATCGTTCCTTTTCCGACCTCAGACTCGATACGAATCTGGTGCCCCAGTTCTTCAGAAATTTTCTTAGATAGGTAAAGTCCAAGTCCAGATGACTGCTGGGTTAGGCGGCCATTATATCCTGAAAATCCACGTTCAAAGACTCGGAGGACATCACTGTTTTTTATCCCTATTCCTGTATCCTTGATACAGAGTTCTTGCCCTTCCATATAAATCTCCAGACCACCTTCCTTGGTGTACTTGAGACTGTTTGAAATAATTTGCTCAATGACAACTAGCAGCCACTTCTTATCCGTCACGATTTCTTTATCAAGGTCATGTAGATTGACATTTAGTCCTTTTTGAATAAAGAAAAGAGCGTATTTACGAATTATTTCCTTGACCAAATCCTCAATTTGAACCTGCTTTAAGACCAAATCATCATGGAAACTTTCTAAACGCAGGTACTGTAAAACTAGATTAGTATAGGAGTCAATCTTGAAAATTTCCTGTTCTAATTGCTGCTTCAGTTGTCGGTCGGCTACTTCTGCAACTAAGAGCTGACTGGCTGCAATGGGGGTCTTAATCTGATGGACCCACAAGGTATAGTAATCCAGCAAATCCGTCAGTTTTCTTTCGGCATCTGACCTTTGCTGATAGAGTTCCATCTCACGCGCTTCTAATTTTTCTGCTAAAGCTATTTCTAAAGGAGATTTGGCTTCCCTCTCTCCGTAGAGAAGTTCCTTGCGATAGACCTGCATCTCCACCAATATGTCCCAAGTGAAAAATAAGATGGTTACAAAGCAGCACAAGAGGAAAAAGTAGAGAAAGTAAATTCCCAAACTGGCAAATAAAAACTGAAAGAGCAAAACCAGAAATGCCAAAGAAAGCAGATAGACAAACAGACGACTACGGGAGCGCAGATAGGCTAGAAAAAATTGTTTCCAATCAAGCATGCTTCAGTCCGTACCCTATCCCTTTCTTGGTCTCGATAAATCCTACCAAGCCCTGCTCTTCCAATTTTTTACGCAAACGAGCCACATTAACTGAGAGGGTATTATCATCAATGAAAAAGTCACTGTTCCAAAGCTCCCGCATCAGGTCATCACGCGCTACAATATTGCCCGCATGCTCAAATAAAACGCGTAAAATCTGGAATTCGTTCTTGGTCAAATTCAAGACTTGCCCTTGATAATGTAAATCCATTGATTTGGTATTGAGGATAACACCGGCATATTCCAGTAAACTCTCGTCACGCCCAAACTCATAGGAACGACGCAACAAGCCCTGAACCTTGGCTAAAAGAACCTGCTGGTCAAAAGGCTTGGTCACAAAGTCATCCGCCCCCATATTGATTGCCATGACAATATCCATAGCCTGGTCTCTGGAAGACAGAAACATGATGGGGACCTTGGAAATCTTGCGAATTTCCTGACACCAGTGATAGCCATTAAACAGGGGCAAACCAATATCCATGAGGACCAGATGAGGTTCCGACTGAACAAATAGACTCAAAACTTCCATAAAGTCTTCTACCAGGACCACTTCAAATCCCCATTCAGAGAGCATTTTTCCGACTTGTTGACGAATAACCTGATCATCTTCTACTAATAAAATCTTGTGCATCTGATTCTCCTTTGCTAATTTTAGGAGTCTTAAATCCTTTAGTATAAATAGAGGGCTTAGTATCTAATACTTTTTTGACATTTCCTTGTCACAACAGCTCAAAAACAGATAGTGAATAACCCCATTGATATCATACCTTATTTTTAGACATAGTGCCAGCACTACCCTTTTATTTTTAATTTTTTCAACCTTCATTTCAGTTCTTTTATCCATCCCCTTAACCAAAATTTATATCTATTCTTCCAAACCTTGAGTGTAGTTAAAATGACACTCTATACTCTTCTAACATTGAAACGCTCCTTATCGAGTGGTATCCGTAAAAAGTTCTAGCTTTCAGATTGACAATCTGAAAAAGATTTGTTAAGATATGAATGAACAATATTTAATATTCATTCAGAAAAGAGGTGAATCAAATTGGACAAAAAACAGACTTTGAAATCCGCAGCTTATGAAGTTTTTTCAAAAAAAGGATACAAGGCGACAGGAATTTCAGAAATTGCTAGACAAGCTCATATGGCAGTCGGATCTTTTTATAACTATTACGAAAGTAAAGAAGCTATTTTTTTAGATATCTATATTGATGAAAACAACCGTGTTCGCCAAACTATGGTCGAAGAACTGGATTGGGAAATTGATATGATTGATCTTATTAGTCAACTCTTTGCTCAATCCAGAGCACTCGTTTCCTCCAATAAAATCCTTGCAGAATGGTACAATCCTGCCATAGCAGATGAGTTGCATAGCTACTATTCCTCAGAAGAAGGAAAAGTCACGAATCCATTTCATCAATTTCTCGTGAAAACCTTTACTCATCGTTTGCAGGCTGAAGGCCATTCTCCAGAAAAAATTCAAGATATTTTACAAGTTTACAACCTATTTTACTACATGGATATGCATATCACAGAAAATGATTTTCCAGATATTAGCAAAACTGTAGAAATACTAGCAACCAACTTCATTAAAGGAATACTGAAATAAAGAAATCTTTTCTTTATTTTTTGAAAATATGTGAATGAATTTCGTTTCGATTCATTCAAAAATTAAAAACAGGAGTCATAAAAAATGAAAAGAGGTAAAAAAATGTTTATTATCACTCTATCAACACTTGGATTACTAGCCCTTATAACTTGGGGTGCCATCGCCTATCTTGGACGAAGTCAGACATTATCGATAAAATCCATCGAAAACCCCAGCGGAGATCTGTATTTAATTCATATCACAAAGCCGAGTCGTGAAACCTGGAAAGCTGGGGCTTTTGCTAAGTTTACACTCCCTGATACGTCGTCCGCTGCTAGGAAAAACGAAGCTAAGGGAGAGCAGAGCAGTCGATGGCTCACCATTGCCTCCACACCTGATGAAGATGAAATCCTCATTCTAACGCATAATAGTGGTAGCCACTTTAAAGAAACCTTGACACATTTACCGGCTGGAAGTGAGATTGAGATGAGTTGGCTTGATTCCTCTTTAACCGTTAAAGATACGAATCAGCCACTAGTTTGCTTTGCAGCTGATGTTGGTATTTCTGCTCTACGCCCCCTTATCAAAGAACGGGCTGGTAAAGCTCCAATTATTCTCAACCATTTTGACAAAGGAGTTACTATTTTCGATAATGAGATGAAGGAACTGGCTCAAAAAACATCAAATTTTACTTATAAAACTAGCGATGAATTTTCTCAAAGTCAAGCATTTTTAAAACGTGCTATTGATGAATACGGCAATCAAGCCAGCTATCTCATCACAGGTCAGCCTGATGATGTAAATGAGATGAAGAATTTTTTAAAGGAAAATGGCATTGATAACAAAAATATCCAAGTTAGCTCATTTAGAGGGTTGAAATAAAAGCAATCTGTCTTCTGTATATCTGAATCAATCCCTAACTACTAGGTCATTTTGCAGAGTGGCTAAACAAGCCTACTAGCTAATTCTATGTAAATATGGTAGGATAAACATAGAGAAAGGAGCTCCTATGGCCAATATTTTTGACTATCTGAAAGATGTCGCACACGATTCCTTTTACGACCTTCCTTTGAATGAGTTAGACATCCTAGCCTTAACAGAAGCCACCTACCTCTCCTTTGATAATCTAGTCTCCGCAAGTCCTCAGCGACTTTTAGACTTGGCACTTCAGGTTCCAAGGGAACCCAGCATGTTGACCAGCAAAAATCGCCTCCAGCTATTGGATGAGCTAGCTCAACACAAGCGCTTCAAAAATTGCAAACTCTCCTATTTTATCAACGACATCGACCCTGAACTGCAAAAGCAATTTGCGGCTATGACCTACCGCCTCACTTTCGATACCTATCTGATTGTCTTTCGAGGGACTGATGACAGTATCATTGGCTGGAAGGAAGATTTCCACATGACCTATATGAAGGAAATTCCTGCTCAAAAGCACGCCCTATGCTATTTAGAGAACTTTTTTGTCCACCATCCTAAGCAAAAGGTCATTCTGGCTGGGCATTCCAAGGGAGGAAATCTAGCTATCTATGCTGCTAGTCAAATTGAGAGTAACTTGCAAAATCAAATCACAGCAGTTTATACCTTTGATGCGCCTGGTCTTCACAAAGAACTGACACAGACCGAGGGCTATCAAAGGCTAATGGATAGAACAAAGGTCTTCATTCCACAAGGTTCCATTATCGGTATGATACTGGAAATTCCTGCCCACCAAATTATCGTTCAGAGTACTGCCTTAGGTGGTATCGCCCAGCACGATACCTTTAGTTGGCAGATTGAAGACAAGCACTTCGTCCAACTGGATAAAACCAACAGTGATAGCCAACAAGTTGACACAACCTTCAAGGAGTGGGTGGCGACAGTCCCTGACGAAGAACTTCAGCTCTACTTCGATCTCTTCTTTGGCACCATTCTTGATTCTGGTATTACATCTATCAATGACTTGTCTTCCTTAAAGGCTATCGAACACATTCGTCATCTCTTCGTCCAAGCTCAATCTCTCACTCCAGAAGAAAGGGAAACCATGGGACGCCTCACCCAGTTATTGATTGATACCCGTTACCAAGCATGGAAAAATAGATAGTACTCTTGAAAATCAAATGTATACAAAACAAAAGACCTAGAATACATACTTTCATGTGCATTCTAAGTCTTTTTAAATAGAATCTGACTACCAAATAATCCCTTTGTAGGCTATCAAAATGAGGGCTAATAGCAGGACATAAAAGGCAAGGAAAAGCCATTTCATTTTGACACAGAGAGCTACGTACTCCCGAATAAAAGCAGATGGTATGTAGTAGCCTGCCGTCCTACATCCGAGGCCATCTCCCTTCATTTTTAACTTACGAGCATAGGTACTTGTTCTAAAGACATGATAATCATTTGTTACAAAGAGGAATTGAGGTTTGGCTACCAGCTTCTCACCAAGTTCCTTAGAAAAGAGAAGGTTCTCGTAGGTAGTCCTTGATTGGTCCTCCAGGATAATCCCATCTTGGGGAACATCGGTCTCTTCAAGCAGATAGTTTGTAATAGCCTGCGCTTCAGAAATCTTCTCATCTCCTCCTTGACCACCACTAGCAATGATTTTGATATGAGGATTCTTAGAATTGTGGTAAGCTTCTACTGCCTTATCAATTCTCCTCTTTAGCAAAGGTGTTACCTTTTCTCCGTCTAACAAACCTGCACCATGAATGATGATAAAATCATAATGCTTCTTCTTAGGAATAAAGAGATACAAGATAGAGTACAGCATAAAACCCGTAAAAGCAAAGCCAAAAATAAAATAAGAGTAGAAAATGAATACAAATAAAATGTTTAGAAAGTGATTGGTGGCAAATAAAGCGTCTCTATCTCCAAAGCGAAATAACATCAAAGCAAAAAATACCAAAATGACTATTCCAAGGAGCATGGAGAGATAATTGGCCTTTGAACGTCCCTCTCGCTTCAACAAAATGACCCCATTATAGATTAAAAAGATGCCACTTAGAAAAATCAGTATCGGAAGTAAAATAAAGGGAAATATAAAAAAAGCGAAATGAATCTTCTCATACCCATTTTGATAAAAAAGGTAGCCTAGATAAAAATAACTGGAAATGAGGGATAATAAGAATAATACTGGATTCCACAAACTTCTATTATCCTTCCAAAATGACACTATAAAGGCTAATACAATTCCTATAACGAGATACATTTCTTCCTCCTTTAATGATTCTATTTTATCACAATTTTACATAGATAAAAAGAGGGCATCTATCCCTCTCAATCCTTCATCTGACTCTCTGCATCGGTCACGACTTGTTCTAAACTGGTCTGACCGAGTTCAGCCTCCATAGCCAGCTGGATTCTCTCCAATTTTTGATCCAAAACATCATGAATATGAGCTCCAACTGGGCAATTTGGATTCGGGTTGTCATGAAAACTGAAGAGTTGACCAGTCTTTCCAAGACACTCAACCGCTTGATAAACATCTAATAGACTAATGTCTTTGAGATCCTTAACAATCTCTGTTCCCCCTGTTCCGCGCGCTACTGAAATCAACTCTGCCTTCTTCAACTGGGACAAGGTCTTTCTGATAATGACAGGATTGACCCCGACACTAGCAGCCAGAAAATCACTGGTCACCTTGCTTTCCTTCCCCTTGAGGGCAATGATTATCAGCATATGAGTCGCAATGGTAAATCTACTTGGAATTTGCATACTCTTCTCCTTTTTACGAGGCTAGCCTACCTCTACTCTTCTCTTTCTTTTATTATACCCTTTTTGGTTGTAATGTCAATTATTACCACTTTTCAACCAAGCATCTAATTCCCTATCATAGCCCTCTTTCTGGGCTAATTCTCTCAGAAATTCCTGATGATGAGTATGATGGATACCATTGACTATACTTTCATAATAAACCTCAAAATAGGGAAGTTTGAGGTCTTTAGCCAACTGCAATTCAGCTGCCACATCGTAGTCCACCCGTCGGAAGTCCATATCTACCAAGCCCTTGTCATCAAACTCTAAAATCATATACTGGGCTCGCAAGTCCTTCCGCAACTGGGTATCTAGAAAGAAAGGCTGGCCAATTGAACCCGGATTAACAATCAATTGCCCACCAGTCCCGTAACGAAGCAACTGCTGGTGAATATGACCATAAACAGCAATATCACAAGGCGGATTGGTCACCAAGCGGTCAAAATCCTCTTGCGCTCCAGTATGAATCAACTCTCTCCCCCAGTTCTTATCAGGAAGATGATGGCTAATTCCCACCGTCAAATCACCAAACTGACGATGAATCTGGAGTGGTTGATTGTGGAGCAGTTCAATTTCTTCTAGGGAAATTTCCTCTAAAACATACTGACACTGGCGCAAAAGATAGCGTTGACTGGGGCGAGTATTATCCAATTCCTTGCGGACACCATGCCAAAGACTGTCTTCCCAGTTTCCCAAAACTCTAGCCGTAATCGGTAGATCAGCCAACAAGTCCAAAATCCTTCTACGCCCTGTCCCTGGCATGAGAATGTCTCCCAAAAGCCAGTATTCATCCACTCCTAGCTGCCGAGCATCTGCCAAAACTGCCTCTAAAGCAGTGGTATTGCCATGAATATCTGAAAGAAGAGCTATTTTCGTCATATCCATCTCCTCGTTTTTTCTCTTGCAATAAGTATAACATAAAAAGTCACAGCTAGAGAAATCTAGCTTTTTTTGATATACTAGATAAAGATATTAGACAAGAGGAAACGAATGACCCCGAATAAAGAAGATTATCTAAAGTGTATTTATGAAATTGGCATAGACCTGCATAAAATTACCAACAAGGAAATTGCGGCCCGCATGCAAGTCTCTCCCCCTGCCGTAACTGAAATGATTAAACGGATGAAGAGCGAAAACCTCATCCTTAAGGACAAGGAATGTGGCTATCTACTGACTGACCTCGGCCTCAAATTGGTCTCTGAGCTCTATCGTAAGCATCGCTTGATTGAAGTTTTTCTAGTCCATCATTTAGACTATACGAGTGACCAGATTCACGAGGAAGCTGAAGTCTTGGAACATACTGTCTCTGACCTGTTCGTGGAAAGACTGGATAAATTGCTAGGATTTCCCAAGACCTGCCCTCACGGAGGAACTATTCCTGCCAAGGGAGAACTCTTAGTTGAAATCAATAACCTGCCACTAGCTGACATCAAGGAAGCTGGCTCCTATCGCCTAACTCGGGTGCACGATAGTTTTGACATTCTCAGTTATCTGGACAAGCACTCACTTCACATCGGTGACCATATCCAAGTCAAGCAGTTTGATGGCTTTAGCAATACCTTCACTATCCTCAGTAAAGACGAGGACTTACAAGTAAGTATGGACATTGCCAAACAACTCTATGTCGAGAGAATCGACTAATTTCTCCAATCCCCTACCAACCCTGAAAATCAAATTTTCAGGGTTTTATTTCTAGCATTTGATTTTGCTTTCATTTAGTTGTAGAATGTTTGTAAAAAACAAGAAAGATAGTTTAAACTATGAAAAAATCACTAAAAATTTTTGCTACATCTAAATGGTTCGACCTCTTCGGGGTTGCTTTGGTCGTTGGGATTGCGATTGCATCTGGTTACCTCAACTCACGCCTCGATAAATTCGTAGATTGGGGACCATGGACAGCTCTTGTACCCTTTGGATTGATTTCCGTAACCAACGTTGGGATTTCCATGTTGTCCACTCGTTTCACGGGGAAATTAAGCAAATGGGGAAATTACTTTGGTATTGTTAATACCATTTTGTCCGGTGCTATTGATTATATCCTTGGAAATAAGGCGGCCATTATCACCTATCCTGTCACCTTCCTCATTTATACCTTTGCGATTAAGAAATGGGAAGCTTCGCAAGAAGGCAGACCCAACCAAATGAGCCAAAAACAGCTAAAATTGGCGGCCATCATTATTTCCATCATCGCCTTCCTCTTTGCCTTTGTGACAAACTATATCGGCTATGGGGGCAAGATGAATCTCCTTGCCTACGTAACAACTATTGCCTTTGCACTGTCCCTCATTGCAAATGCTTTGAACGCATTGAAACTAACAACTCAGTGGGGCTTTTGGTTGATTTACAATTTCGTTCAGCTGACAAAAGCTGGTATTCAAGGAAACTTCGCCAATATCGGTAAATACATCTTTTATATCCTCAATGCAATCGGAGCTTTATTTGTCTGGAATGATGAAGAAGTTAGATAATAGAACAAAACTCAAATAAAGAATACTAGCCAACTTAAGAGAATCTCCCTTCTGCTATTTTTATCATTTTACTTGTAACTTCTATTCTTTTGGAGTAGAATGAAGATAGATAAAAGAGGGAGGTCATCTTATGAAAAATCTCTTTAGAATCCATTTTACAGCAATTGCAGTTATCGATTTGCTACTATTTGCATTTTTTACCACTAGACCCGAGACAGCTTTAGAATGGCTCTTGCTCTCTGGTTTTATTTTCCTCCTTGCTCAGGGACTCCTGCTATTTCGCTTGGTTTTCCGACTCAAACATCAATTCGCTGAGATTTATCCTCAAATCAATAAAAAGATTCGCTTCTATTATTTAGGAGTTCTCACCATTGATTTTCTATTTTTTATCCTTTTAGCCTTCACTAGTTCTCAGCGTTCTCCCTCTCTTATGCCAATTGTCACTGCTTGCCATTCTACTTTTTATTATACGACGACTAACTACCTAAGAGACAACTATTCAGATTTTTACAACAAACACATCACTTTATGGGAGTGCCTCTAAAGAAAAGGAGGTTTTAGCATGAAAAAAATCATCTTCATCAAAACCATTCAACTCCTTGTCATTGATGGAATCATGCTGGCATTTTTGACATTTAAAGAGAGACTTACTTGGGATTGGATTTTGATTTATAGCGGTTGGCTCATTTTCTTTCATCCTGTGCTATTGACCTATCTTTCCAACCAACTTTGTGACCACTTTAGTCAACTCTATTCTCAGATTAGACCGAGATTCTGGCGTTTCGTCTTACAAATCCTCCTATGGGATATCCTGATGATTCTCTCCTTGCTGTTTTTAAGGGGTATCCCACTTTTACTTCAGGGAACTCTCCTAATCATAGGTCATCTCATCTCTTCCTACCGCATAAGCCAAAGCCTGAAAAGAGATTTCCCCAAGGCCTATCAAGAACCGATGTCTTTTTGGAGTATTTTATGATAGATAAGAAAGACCAAGCCGACTGGGTTTGGTCTTTCTTATCTATTTTTAGTATCAAGGATAATGGTGACTGGTCCGTCATTGACCAGCTCAACCTGCATATCCGCTCCAAAAATACCTGTCTGAACGGGCACTTCTTGCGCTAGTTTTTGATTGAAAGTATCATAGAAGTCTGATGCCCTATCAGGCTTGGCTGCACCTGTAAAGGCTGGACGATTGCCTTTCTTAGTATCCGCAAAGAGGGTAAACTGAGAAATAGAGAGGATTTCTCCTTCAATATCTTTGACAGACAGGTTCATCTTGCCTTCTGCGTCTGAAAAAATCCGCATATTGACCAGTTTTCTCACAGCATAGTCCAAATCTTCCTCTTGGTCCTCTGGTCCAACACCAACCAGCAATAAGAGTCCCTGATTGATTTTTCCCTGAACCTGACCTTCGATACTCACTTGGGCTTTTGTAACCCGTTGGATAATGATTTTCATAATAGCCTTTCTAGTAAGGGCTAGGGCAATTAACCGTTAGTCCGTTTGACAGAGTATACTTCTGGCACACTCTTAATCTTGTCCACAACCGAAGTCAGTGTCGAGAGGTTGGCAATACCGAAGGATACATGGATATTAGCAAATTTCATATCCTTGGTTGGTTGGGCGTTGACTGTTGAGATATTCTTAGTTGTGTTTGAAAGAACTTGCAGCACATCGTTCAACAGTCCTGTACGATTGAGACCATAGATATCGATATGGGCCATATACTCCTTATTTGAGTTTGAATACTGGTCTTCCCACTCCACATCAAGGAGACGTTGCTCGTAGTTTTCTTGGGCACGCAGGTTCATACAGTCCACACGGTGAATAGCCACACCACGCCCCTTGGTGATATAGCCAACAATATCGTCACCAGGAACAGGATTACAACACTTGGCAATCCGCACTAGGAGACCTGAGGCACCTTCAATGACCACTCCACCCTCATGCTTAACCTTGAGGGTTTCTTTGTTCTCAACCTTAACCTCGCCACCCTTGACAAGTTCTTCTGCCTCAGCCTTGGCCTTGGCACGTTCTTCTTCACGACGTTCCTTTTCAGTCAGACGGTTAAAGACAGTAATCGCACCGATTTCTCCAAAACCAATAGCCGCAAAGAGGGATTCTTCTGTCTTGTAGCTAGTCTTTTGCAGAACTTGATCCATGTGACGCTTGTCCATGAATTTATTGGCCACATAGCCGTTTTCTTGGAACTGAGCCATCAACATTTCACGACCCTTATTGACAGACAATTCCTTATCTTGGTTTTTAAAGAACTGACGAATCTTGTTGCGGGCCTTGCTGGTCTTGACCATGTTAAGCCAATCACGGCTTGGCCCAAAGGAGTTCGGGTTGGTGACAATTTCAACCTGATCCCCTGTCTTGAGCTTGGTTGTCAGAGGAACCATACGGCCATTGACCTTGGCACCCGTCGCTTTTTCACCGACCTTTGTATGGATTTCGTAGGCAAAGTCAATCGGTCCTGAATCTTTGGGAAGGGAACGAACAGCTCCATCTGGGGTAAAGACGTAAATCTCCTCAGCCAGATAGTTTTCCTTAACTGAATCCACAAATTCCTTGGCATCATCAGCCTGGTCTTGGAGCTCCATCATCTCCTTGATCCAGTTCATACCAATGGCTGATTCCTTGCTGTTAACCTGCCCCTTGATGCCCTTCTTATAAGCCCAGTGAGCCGCAACCCCGTACTCAGCCACCTCGTGCATTTCCTTGGTCCGAATCTGGAATTCGATTGGCCCTTTTGGTCCATAAACAGTCGTATGGATAGACTGGTAACCATTGGCCTTGCGGTTAGCGATATAATCTTTAAAGCGACCTGGCATTGGTTTCCAAAGTTCATGCACATAACCAAGCATGGCATAAACATCACTTTGGGTATCTAAAATACAACGAATAGCAATCAGATCATAGATTTCCTCAAACCGTTTTCTCTTGTCCTGCATTTTGCGGAAAATAGAGTAAATATGTTTGGGACGACCGTAAATCTTCCCTTTCAAGTGACGATCCGTCGTATAGTCTTCTAGTTTCGTAACTACCTCATCCACCAAGGCTTCACGCTCTCTGCGCTTTTCCTTCATCATATGGGTAATCTTATAAAACTCCGTTGGATTGAGATAACGGAAAGATAGGTCTTCCAATTCCCATTTGACACTGGAAATCCCCAGACGATGGGCAAGCGGGGCATAAATTTCCATGGTTTCTTTGGAAATGCGCTCCTGCTTGTCTTTTCGAAGGTGTTTAAGCGTCCGCATATTGTGCAAGCGGTCAGACAGTTTGACCAAGATAACACGGATGTCCTCAGACATGGCCATGAGCATCTTGCGATGATTTTCTGCCAACTGCTCTTCGTGAGACTTGTATTTAACTTTACCAAGCTTGGTAACCCCATCTACGATTACCCGCACATCAGGACCAAACTCCCTTTCCAAATCGTCCAAGGTCGCTTCTGTATCTTCTACCACATCATGCAAGAAACCACAAGCTACTGTTACAGCATCCAACTTGAGCTTAGCTAAAATACCTGCCACTTGGATGGGGTGAATGATATAAGGCTCACCTGATTTGCGATATTGACCACTATGGCATTCAACGGCGTAAACCAAGGCCTTATGGACAAAAGCCACATCTTCTTCCGATAAATATTTCTGTGTTAAAGCGACAACTTCTTCGCCTGTTAAATTCACTTCTTTTGGCATCTCTACTCTCCAATTCTTCCTACCATTTTATCACTTTTTTAAGAATATGAAAACTAGAAAAAGAGGATTCTAAAGCTTATTCAAGTTGTTGGGAAGGAGGATAAAAAAAGATTTACACTAAAACAATAAAATTATCTGATTTTCATCTATCTTTTTGGATATAGGCCACACTAAAAGTCAGTGAAATGAAAATACATTCTTCTTTTTTCAATAAATAAGGTTTGATATTTTGGTAATTTTCTAATTTTTTTAGTGTATAATGGTAATATAAACAGTTTTTTTACGATAATTACTGAATTTTCATCTCTCTAGAAAGGCAAACAACATGAAATCACACAAAAGACTGACACTTTTAGCCTTAGCTGTTCTTGGACTAACAAATCAAGTCGTTTTGGCTGATGATACGAGTCATTCTACTACTACCCCTATGACTAGTTCAATCAGTAGCTCAACAAATACTTCCACTAGTCATTCTACTAACAGTTCTACAAATACTTCTGCTAGTAGTTCTCAAGCTAGTGCAGAAACTTCGACAAGTACAGCTAGTTCAAGTGAACAAGAAAGTAAACCTTCTCTTTCTAGGGAAACCCAACATAATCAACCTATACAAACTGGCTGGGTAAAAGAGGGGAACAAGTGGACTTTTTATAGTCAAACTGGTGTCAAATTTACAGATACCCTCTATGATGGTTATCTCTTTGATAGTCATGGCTACTTGCTTGAAAACAGCTGGTACCAAATGGGCAATAATTGGTACTATATCAATAGTTCAGGTAAATATTTATCCAACCAATGGAGCCAAATCAATGGCAAGTGGTATGCTTTTGATGGCTATGGTAGAATGTTGGCCAATATCTGGAAAGGCGATTACTACCTCAAATCCAGTGGTGCTATGGCAGATAAGGAATGGGTCTACGACCAAAGCTACTCTAGTTGGTTTTACCTAAAATCTGGCGGACGCTATGCCCAAAAACAATGGATTGGTTCCTACTATCTTAAATCTGGTGGCTACATGGCCCATAAGGAATGGATTTACGACCCAGACTATCAAGCTTGGTACTATCTTAAGGATGATGGTGTATATGTTACAGGAACCTATGCTGTGGATGGTAAAAATCAGCTCTTCCAAGGGAATGGAAAATGGGTTCGTGAATTAGCACAAGGTTTTCAAAAAGGACATTACTCTAAAACTATCTTTCTCGATCCAGGACACGGTGGTAAGGATCGCGGGGCTTATTACTATGGCATAGCTGAAAAAGAATTGAACCTACAAGTTTATCGTAAGCTACGTAAACGACTAGAAGGACTCGGCTATACCGTTCTCACCTCTCGAGATAGTGATATAGACGTTGATTTTATTACCGAGCGTTCTCGTATGGTCAACAAGACCAATGCTGACTTTTTCATCAGCCTTCATTTCAATGCAAAAGGGAATGATACAACCGTTAATCTGGGTATCCAGACCTATTCTTACAAGGATGAACCTGGTTTCCCCAGCAAGATTAACAAGGATTGGCACAACAATCCTGAACGAATGAGTGAAAGTAATCGTCTCGCAGCCGATATCCATTCTTCACTGCTAGCTGAAACTGGAGCTAGGGATGCTGGGCTCTTGCAAGCAACCTTTGCTGTCCTCCGTGAAACAGCTAAACCAGCTGTTTTGCTAGAGATGGGATATATGGATAATCCAGAAGAAAACCAAAAAATCCGCAGCAGTGACTACCAAGATAAACTAGTTGA
Source organism: Streptococcus sp. CL6.22 (assembly GCF_049738055.1). Taxonomy (GTDB): domain Bacteria; phylum Bacillota; class Bacilli; order Lactobacillales; family Streptococcaceae; genus Streptococcus; species Streptococcus mitis_DJ. Next base: position 31,753 of record NZ_JBKOTV010000007.1, read on the forward strand.
AGGGATTGTCAAGGGAATCCAAAAATATTACGCAGGGAATTAAAACAGTTTAAGCCTCGAACTCATTCGGGGCTTATTTTTTATCCAAACCATCTTCTTTCTAGACCTATTTCCTTTTCCAGCTTATTCTCCCCAACTGTGCTATACTTAATTTATACTCAATGAAAATCAAAGAGCAAACTAGGAAACTAGCCGCAGGTTGCTCAAAGCACCGCTTTGAGGTTGCAGATAAAGCTGACGTGGTTTGAAGAGATTTTCGAAGAGTATTATTTCCTTTTTAAGCTTATTCATCCTAACTGTGCTATACTTAATTTAGTACATTCTTTGAGATTGGAGCTAATATGAAAATCCATAAAACCGTGAATCCTGTTGCCTATGAAAACACCTATTACCTAGAAGGTGAAAAGCACCTCATCGTGGTCGATCCTGGTAGCCATTGGGAGGCCATTCGCAAGACTATCGAAACCATCAACAAGCCGATCTGCGCTATTCTCTTGACCCACGCCCATTATGACCATATCATGAGTCTGGATCTAGTTCGCGAGACTTTTGGCAATCCTCCGGTCTATATCGCAGAGAGTGAAGCCAGCTGGCTCTATACTCCTGTCGATAATCTCTCTGGGCTTCCTCGCCACGATGATATGGCAGATGTGATCGCAAAACCTGCAGAACACACCTTTAGCTTTCATGAGGAATACCAACTGGAGGAATTTCGTTTTACTGTCTTGCCAACACCAGGACATTCTATCGGCGGTGTTTCTATCGTCTTTCCTGATGCTCACCTAGTCTTGACAGGGGATGCTCTTTTCCGAGAAACTATTGGACGAACGGACCTTCCAACTGGTAGCATGGAGCAACTCCTTCATAGTATCCAGACCCAACTCTTCACCCTATCAAACTATGATGTCTATCCAGGGCATGGTCCAGCTACGACCATCGCCCATGAAAAGACCTTCAATCCTTTTTTCTAGCAAGATAATAACAATTAAGTAAACTATCCAGCAAGTCTTTCCATTATAAAAGGCATCCAATCAAGTTTTCGAACCTGATTGGATGCCTTTTTCTGATTACTTGCTTCTTTGCATTACCAAATAATCACACGCTCTTCTGGTGAACGCCACATACCGTCGCCTTCTTTGACATCATAGGTTGTAAAGAAATCATCAAAGTTTGGTACTTGTACATTGACACGGAGTTTGGCTGGTGCGTGCACATCGACGCTAGCCAAGAGTTTCATAAATTCTGGACGGCCTTTCATGCGCCAGATACGACCGAAGTTGTAGAAGAATTCTTCTGCTGAAAAGTCTGGTTCTCTCTTAGCTGCTTCAAGCGCTGCAGCGATTCCTCCCAAGTCAGCCACGTTTTCTGACACAGTCAGTTTACCGTTGATGGTTGCTCCATAAGAATCCTGTCCATCAAATTGGTCAATAACTTTTTGTGTTTTCTCCTTGAAGGCGGCATAGTCACTCTCTGTCCACCAATCCTTGAGACTACCATTTTCATCAAAGGAAGCTCCATTGGTATCAAAGGCGTGGGAAATTTCATGGGCAATAACCGCCCCGATACCCCCGTAGTTAGCAGAAGATGACTGATGCAAATCATAGAAAGGTGCTTGTAAAATAGCCGCTGGAAAGACAATCAGGTTCTTCTGTGGATTGTAGTAGGCATTGACCATATGAGCAGGCATGCCCCATTCCTTGTAGTCTACAGGCTGGTTCCACTTGCTCCAACTGTGTTTGATTTCCACACGCGCAAAGGCTAGAGCATTGTCAAAAAGACTAGCAGTCTCATCCACTACCTTGTCCTTATAGCGTTCTGGCAATTCTTCAGGGTAACCGATATAAGGCTTGATAACATTGAGTTTGACGATGGCCTTGTCACGAGTTTCAGGAGTCAGCCAGTCATTTTTAGCCAAGCGTTCCTTATAAACATCAATCATAGTTGCCACTTTTTTCTCCACGTCTGCCTTAGCCTCTGGGGAGAATTTTTCATGGGCATACCAGAGACCCAAGGCTTGTTTGAAAGGACCTTGTGCTAGCTGGTAGGCTGCCTTGACCTTGTCTTTGGCTTCTGGAACTCCTGAAAGCGCACGGCTATAGGCACCTGACAAGACACGGATTTCTTCTGTTAAATAGCTGGTTGAGAGATTGACAACACTTAAAATTAAGGTTGCCTTGAGGAGAGGCCAGGCCTCTTCACTATAGAATTGATCTGCTGCTTGCCAGAAACGTTCCTCGTCTACGATAACCTTGTCTGGTACTTGTCCAAGAACGGCTTGGAAGAAGTCATCCAAAGGTAGAGCAGGCGCAAATTTCTTGAAATCTTCGTAAGCATATGGATGGTAAAGTTTAGCATACTCTGAACTTTCTTCATTAGAGAGCACCACTGCCGCAACTCGACGGTCCAATTCTAGTCTTTTCTCTAGCAAGTCTTCAATTTCTGCATCAGAGAAATCATAAGCTTTGAGGAGATTTGCGCTGCTTTCTTTCCAAAGAGTCAAGAGCTCTTCGCGCTGAGGATGATCTTCTGCATAGTAGGTCGTATCTGGCAGAATCGTGCTTGGAGCGCTAGCCCATAAAACGTTGATTCTGGCATCCATAAAGTCTGGCGATACACCAAAAGGAAGGAAGTTTGGTTTTCCTGCAAGCTCAAACTCTGCTAGTTTAGCTGTAAAATCTGCAAAAGTCTCCAATTCTTGGAATTCTTTAAGGAGTGATAAGACAGGTGTGATACCGTCAGCTTCTCTCTTGTCAAAATCACGAACTAGGCGGTGGTATTTGACAAAGTTTGCCAAGATAGCATCCTCAGGCACCTCTTCACCTGCCAACCACTTGTCTGTTGTCGCCAACATCAAGTCTTCAATTTCATGGTCTAAATCAACAAAACCTCCTGTTTGAGACTTATCTGCTGGGATTTCAGCTGTCTTCTGCCATTCTCCATTGATTGCATCATAAAAATCATCTTGATAACGTGTCATCTTGTTCTCGCTTTCATTTGTACTTGTTTTTAGCTTAACAAAAATTGCTGGGGAATGCAATTAAAAATGAACTTTCCTTTTCCATCATTTTTCAGTTATTATTTTAATTTTTTCAAAAATTAACTTGACTTAATTTTTTTTTTAATGTATATTAAGAGACAGGAGGAATACAAGTTTATGATACGTATCGAAAACCTCAGTGTCTCCTACAAAGAAACATTGGCACTTAAGGATATTTCACTAGTGCTCCAAGGACCAACAATTACCGGAATCATTGGTCCAAACGGTGCTGGAAAATCAACATTATTAAAAGGTATGCTGGGAATTATCCCACATCAAGGTCAGGCATTTCTCGATGACAAGGAAGTTAAAAAATCCTTACACCGAATTGCCTATGTCGAACAAAAAATCAATATCGACTACAACTTTCCCATCAAGGTCAAGGAATGCGTCTCGCTAGGACTCTTTCCCTCTATCCCTCTCTTTCGCAGTTTAAACGCTAAACATTGGAGAAAAGTAGAGGAAGCCCTTGAAATCGTCGGCCTAGCTGACTACGCAGAACGGCAAATCAGTCAACTATCTGGAGGTCAGTTCCAGCGGGTTTTGATTGCCAGATGTTTGGTCCAGGAAGCCGATTATATCCTCTTGGATGAACCCTTTGTTGGGATTGACTCTGTCAGTGAGGAAATCATCATGAATACGCTGAGAGATTTGAAAAAAGCTGGGAAGACGGTTCTCATCGTCCACCACGATCTCAGCAAGGTTCCCCACTACTTCGATCAAGTCTTGCTTGTCAATCGAGAAGTGATTGCCTTTGGTCCAACCAAAGAAACCTTTACCGAAGCCAATCTCAAAGAAGCTTACGGTAATCGACTCTTTTTCAGTGGAGGTGACCTATGATTGCAGAATTTATCGATGGATTACAAAAATTCCATTTCCTACAAAATGCCTTGATAACAGCCATTGTCATCGGGGTCGTAGCTGGAGCTGTGGGATGTTTCATCATCCTACGCGGGATGTCACTCATGGGAGATGCCATTTCACATGCTGTCTTACCAGGTGTAGCCCTCTCCTTCATCTTGGGCGTTGACTTCTTTATCGGAGCCATTGTCTTTGGATTGCTAGCTGCCATCATCATTACCTACATCAAGGGGAACTCGATTATCAAAAGCGATACCGCCATCGGCATTACCTTTTCTTCTTTCTTAGCCCTCGGTATCATCTTGATTAGTGTCGCTAAAAGTTCAACTGACCTTTTCCATATCCTTTTTGGTAATATCCTAGCCGTCCAAGATACGGATATGTTTATTACTATGGGTGTTGGGGCAGTCATTCTCTTGTTAATCTGGATTTTCTTCAAGCAACTCTTGATAACATCCTTTGATGAACTCTTGGCTAAAGCCATGGGAATGCCTGTCAATTTCTATCACTACCTTCTCATGGTACTCCTGACTCTCGTGTCTGTGACAGCCATGCAAAGTGTCGGAACTATCCTGATTGTAGCCATGCTGATTACCCCAGCTGCAACTGCTTATCTGTATGCTAATAGCCTGAAAAGCATGATTTTCCTTTCCTCAACTTTTGGAGCTATTGCTTCAGTTTTGGGACTCTTTATCGGCTATAGCTTTAACGTTGCGGCAGGTTCTAGTATCGTGCTCACAGCTGCTAGTTTCTTTCTCATTAGCTTCTTTATCGCTCCAAAACAACGATATTTGAAACTGAAAAATAAACATTTGTTAAAATAAGGGGTAAAACCCCAATAAATTGGAGGATCTAATGAAAAAATTAGGTACATTGTTGGTTCTTTTTCTTTCCGCCATTGTTCTTGTAGCATGTGCTAGCGGAAAAAAAGATGCAGCTTCTGGTCAAAAACTAAAAGTTGTTGCTACAAACTCAATCATCGCTGATATTACTAAAAATATTGCTGGTGACAAGATTGATCTTCACAGTATCGTTCCTGTTGGCCAAGACCCACACGAATACGAACCACTTCCTGAAGATGTCAAGAAAACTTCTCAAGCTGATTTGATTTTCTACAACGGTATCAACCTTGAAACTGGTGGCAATGCTTGGTTTACAAAATTGGTAGAAAATGCTAAGAAAACTGAAAACAAAGACTACTTTGCAGTCAGCGAAGGCGTTGATGTTATCTACCTTGAAGGCCAAAACGAAAAAGGCAAAGAAGACCCACACGCTTGGCTTAACCTTGAAAACGGTATGATCTTTGCTAAAAATATCGCAAAACAATTGAGCGCTAAAGACCCTAGCAACAAGGAATTCTACGAAAAAAATCTCAAAGAATATACTGATAAGTTAGACAAGCTTGATAAGGAAGCTAAGGAGAAATTTAACAACATCCCTGCTGAGAAAAAACTCATCGTAACCAGCGAAGGATGCTTCAAATACTTCTCTAAAGCCTATGGTGTCCCAAGTGCCTATATCTGGGAAATCAACACTGAAGAAGAAGGAACACCTGACCAAATCAAGACCTTGGTTGAAAAACTTCGCCAAACAAAAACTCCTTCACTCTTTGTAGAATCAAGTGTGGATGACCGTCCAATGAAGACTGTTTCTCAAGACACAAACATCCCAATCTACGCACAAATCTTTACTGACTCTATCGCAGAACAAGGTAAAGAAGGCGACAGCTACTACAACATGATGAAATACAACCTTGACAAGATTGCTGAAGGATTGGCAAAATAATACTCTTCGAAAATCAAATTCAAACCACGTCAGCGTCGCCTTGCCGTACTCAAGTACAGCCTGTGGCTAGCTTCCTAGTTTGCTCTTTGATTTTCATTGAGTATAAGCCTCTGAAAAACGTCATTCTCACATGAGCTGGCGTTTTTTTCTATGCCCATATTTCCGGTCAAATCATTGGAAAATTCCGACTGTTTCAGCTAAAATGGAAGAAAAAAGATTGGAGTATCCTATGGTAACTTTTCTCGGAAATCCTGTGAGCTTTACAGGTAAACAACTACAAGTCGGCGACAAGGCGCTCGATTTTTCTCTCACTACAACAGACCTTTCTAAAAAATCTCTGGCTGATTTTGATGGCAAGAAAAAAGTCTTGAGTGTCGTGCCTTCTATCGATACAGGTATCTGCTCAACTCAAACGCGTCGCTTTAATGAAGAACTGGCTGGACTGGACAATACAGTTGTCTTGACTGTTTCAATGGACCTCCCTTTTGCCCAAAAACGTTGGTGCGGTGCTGAAGGTATTGAAAATGCCATCATGCTCTCAGACTATTTCGACCATTCCTTTGGACGTGATTATGCCCTCTTAATCAATGAGTGGCACCTATTGGCACGCGCAGTCTTTGTCCTTGATACTGACAATACTATTCGCTACGTTGAATACGTGGATAATATCAACTCTGAACCAAACTTCGAAGCCGCAATTGCAGCTGCTAAAGCCCTATAGAAAAAATCCTCTGTCACAAAGAGTTCCCTACTCTTTGAAACGGAGGATTTTTTGTTTACGAGTAAATATAAGTTCAATCAGATAAAAACAACTACCTTACTCTACAGATTTCAGGGCTTCAAGCATATCAACCTTTCTCAGATGATAATTGACAAAGAAACCAAGCAAGGTCAAAATGATGCTTACTGCTGCCACCGGGATGACATAGACTTCCCACCCTACCTGCGGATAAAAGAGAATAGTCGCAGGCGAAATCATTTGAATCAAAAATTGATGTAAATAGAAACCAGATACCAAACCAAGTACGATTCCCACAAGGGACAGCACAATCGTCTCACGGTAAATGTAGAGAGTGACTTCATTATTATGAAAACCGAGAACCTTGATAGTGGAAAGTTCACGGATTCTCTCAGCCACGTTAATGTTGGTCAGATTGTAAAGGATAACAATAGCCAACAGAACCGATACGATGACCAAGATGGTCATGGTCTGATTGAGTGAGCTAGCGACGGAGTCAAAGAGTCGAATGGCTGAAGCATTCTGGACAACGCTGGACACCGCAGCTTGATTCATAAGTAAGCCGGCCTGCCTTTCGATACTAGTTGCACTGGTATCCCTTAGCGAAACCAGATAAGTGTTGGCTTGGGGTAGCTGGCCGTAAATTTGCTCATAGCTAGCCTGACTCATATAAATAAAGTGACCAACGTAGTTCTCAGTAATAGCAGCAACCGTTAATTCCTTACCTTCAATTTCTAGAGTTTGTCCAACCTTGACACCTGCCAGCTGGGCAAGTTTAGCTGTAATAACGACGCCATCTTTTAATGTCATCTCCTGCTGACGATTTTGCAGATGAATAAAGGGAGTCAAATCCTCCTTCTCTGTCATCATAAGGGTAATTGTCTGAAGACCCGCCTTGCCTTTAAAATCCTTGTCTAGCGTCTTAGAATAAATTTTCTGGTAGGCTTGAATAGCCTGACCTTTCAACACTTCTTCTAGATTTGCCTTGTCTTGATTGGTCGCACTAAGATTTTCAGAGACAATCATTTGATACTGTTGGATTTGTTGAAACTGTCTATACGGAACTCCTGCTACAGAGGATTGAATTCCCAAACCTGCAAAGAGCAGAGCGACTGAACCTGCCACACCAAAGATCGTCATCAACATCCGCTGTTTATAACGGAAGATATTACGGGCTGTTACCTTATGGGTAAAACTGAGACGACGCCAGATAAAACCGATGCGCTCTAGTAAGATTTCAGCTCCTTTAACAGGAGGTTTAGGCAATAAAAGCTGGGCTGCTTCGTCATGAAGTTCCCTACGAGCTACCAAGTAGGCTGGTAGCACACTCGCCAACCAACTCAAGACAAGAGCCAGTAAGCTATAGGTCCAATAGAACTGAATCTGGGTTTCTCCCACCACCATGCCTTTTGTAATGACACTTGAAATCACACCGGCTAGTAAATAATGTCCAAGTATGCTACCTAGAGCTGTTCCGACAGTTCCAGCTACTAAACCGTAGAGGAGAAACTTGGCAATAATATCCTTGCTACGATAACCCAAGGCCTTAAAAATACCTGCATGTGTTCTCTCTTCATCCACAAAGCGAGTCATGGTTGTAAAGGTCACCATAGCTGCTACGGCATAAAGCACTACAGGAAAGATATTGCCCACTGCCCGAATACTGGCTGAAGCATTACTGTACATGAGGTAGCCTTGACCACCTGGCATGGTTTGCCGATTATAGACTTGATACCTTGGCTCCGCCAAATCATCCAAGGCTTGCTGATGTTTTTCTAGTTTTTCCTTTTCTTGGGCTAGATTTTGTTCAGCCTGCTTTAGTTTATCCTCTTCCTTACTCAATTCCTGCTTGGCTTGGGTAAGTTGAGCACTGGCCTGCTCTCTCTGAGTTTGAGGAAGCAAGGCTAGTTGACTTTCTTGAGCCTGTATACGAGCTTGAGCAGCTGCTAAACGGCGCTTGCCTTCCTGCAGATTAGTCTCAGCCTTATCAAGGGTTTCTTGGCCTTTGTCTAAAGACTCTTGGCCTTCTTTTTTCAAGAGTTGCAGACGTGCCTTGCCATTATCTGACAAAGCTTGTTCAAGGTCTTCCTGATGTTGCTTGGATTTTTCTTCATAAGTTGCTGAAAAGGCATTTAAACCTGACAAATCTTGATAATTTAAACGAGCTATATTGTAGACTTTCTGATCAAACTGACTAGGTAAAATGACCCCGTAGGCTGTCAGAGTCCCACTTCCACTTCCTGCGTAGCCCATATCTCGCTGGGAGAGGATTTCAGCTGAATCTACAAAACCAGTAATGGTATAAGTATGATCTTTTAAAGAGGAATGACCCTCTTCTTTTTCTTTAAAACTAATCTCCTGTCCCACGCTGTATTGGCCTTGCAAATGAGTGGCCAAAGCGATTTCCTTGTCTGACTGAGGAAGTCGTCCCTCTCTTAGCTGAAAGGTTGAAATTCGCTCTGGTTTGGAGTACAGTCGAATGGCATCCTGCCCATTCTCCATAGTCACATCTGTCAAATAGCCAAACTCAACCTCTGCGCCCTCTATCTGTTCTAGTTCTTCTTGATCTGTTTGATCCAAACCATAATTAGACATAACTGCCAAATCCAAGGTTTGAGCAGTTGTTAAATAAGCATTAGCTGTCGCCTCCATGTTGGGACTGGTTACTTTGAGACCTACTAGGGCTAGAGACCCCAACATCATCAAGGTCAAGATGGATAAAAAACGCCCCTTGGAGCCTGTGAAGGACTGAATTAAGTCCTTCCAATAGGTTTTTCGCTTGATCATGCTAGTACTCCAAACTGTCGATATCCTGAGGATGCTGGTTCATCACTACATCCTTGACACTGGCATCGTGCATATGAATCACGCGATCAGCAATGGGCGCCAAAGCTCCATTGTGAGTCACGATGATTACCGTCGCTCCCTTTTGACGAGACATATCTTGCAGAATTTTCAAGACTTGCTTGCCCGTCTGATAATCCAAGGCGCCTGTCGGTTCGTCACAAAGGAGAATTTTAGGATTTTTAGCTACCGCGCGTGCAATGGAGACTCGCTGTTGCTCCCCTCCAGAAAGCTGGGCTGGAAAGTTATTGAGACGATGAGCCAGACCTACATCTGTCAAGACCTGTTCAGGATTCAAGGCATCTGTCACGATTTCTGAAGCCAACTCCACATTTTCCTTAGCGGTTAGATTGGAAACTAGATTATAAAACTGAAAAACAAAGCCTACATCATTGCGACGGTAATTGGTTCTCTGGTGGGAACTATAATCTGCAATATTGGCACCATCAATCCAGATTTCCCCCTCATCATTGGTATCCATTCCCCCAAGAAGGTTAAGAACCGTTGACTTGCCTGCACCAGATGCACCTAGAATAATCACCAATTCACCCTTTTCAATCTCAAAATTCACATCGCGATTGGCCACAATCTCCGTGTCCCCAACCTGATAACGCTTGTAACAGTGTTTCATCTCAATATAAGCCATCAGACCCACCCTCTCTCAAACAAATTACTTCCTACTACCATTATAACGCTTTTTCAACTAGTTGGAAACTGCTTACATTCTTAAATCCTTATTAAAAGGCAGTATCAAATTACTGCCTTCTATCACCTTCTTAAAAATAAAATTGAACAAGATCACTTTCTGCTGTCGCCACTGAAATACAATCTTTCCCCATGCATTTCGCTTTTATTTTTTCTTGATTCACTTCAATCACACTTTTTTCAATATCTGGATAAGAGACTCGCAAATCTCCCCCACTTCTTGATAAAATGGTCAACTGTAAGAGTTTTTTATCCGCCCACCTCATGCTAACTTCAAAATGTCCACGTGCCATTAAGCCTGAAACGGAACCTGTTGACCATGCATCGGGTAGGGCGGCTAGAGGTACCAGATAAGCTGTATGAGACTGGAGTAACATTTCTGCCATTCCACTGCTAGCACCAAAATTACCATCTATCTGAAAAGGAGGGTGGCTACACCAAAGATTTGGCAAGGTAGATGACTTTAACTGCTCTGCTAATAATTTATGGGCTCGATTGCCATCTCCTAGACGCGCCCAAAGATTGATCTTATTGGCCTTAGACCAACCTGTGCCGCCATCTCCACGATCATTGAGACTAGCACGCGCGGCTTCAAGATACTCTTGTTCCTTGCAGCTAAAGAGATTGCCAGGATAGAGTCCCACTAAATGAGAAGCATGCCGATGCTGGGCCTCCACTTTTTCATTTTGAAAATGTTGCTCTTCCTCCTCATACCACTCCCTGATTCGACCAGATTGAGTGATTTGAAGAGGATTAAGCAAGTCAAACTTCTCCTTGACCTCAGTCAACAAAGCCTCATCCAGTCCCAATTCCTGAGCAGCCTGAATAAAATCATGAAATAACTGCCAAATTAGAGATTGGTCATAGGTATTGCCAATCGAAATCGGCCCATGTTCTGGCGAATAAGACGGAGAAGAGACCCAACGCTGCGCCTGCTGATCCTCATGTAAAAAATCATTCCAAAAACGAACGGTTTCCCTCAACATGGGATAAATTTTCTCCCTGAGATAGTCTTGATCCCTATAAAATGAATAGGCTTCATAAACAGTTTGCATCATCCAAGCATTGGCAGCTGGTGACCACCCCCAGTAATAATCCCAACCAGGTGCCGTCCAGCCAAAAGGAGTCGCTTGAGTATGAACCAGCCAACCATTCTCCTCACCTTTCTGAGAGACGATTCCTGCATACCTTGCAGCCGCTAGACGACCATAGACACGCAAATCATCTATATAGTTGATGACTGGAAAAGCCGTCTCTAGAAGATTAGTAACATAGGCTGGCCAATAATTCATCTGCAGATTGATATTCAGGTGATAGTCCGAATTCCAAGGAGGATTATCGACCGCATTCCAGACTCCCTGTAGGTTAGCTGGTAGAGCATCTGAGCAATCTCTAGAAGAACTAATCAATAAATACCGTCCATACTGGAAGAACAATTCCTCCAAAGCATGCCCCTCTTGTGGCTTATAATTTTTTAGCAAATTATCTGTAGTGGATGTGTCTACATCAGCTCCCAAATCCAATTGAACACGTTGGAATAAGGCTTGGTAATCCTGAATATGCCTTGATTTCAATTGGGCATAGCCCTTTTCTTTAGCTATCTCCACCAAGTCCTTAACCTGTTTCTCTAAATCTATTTTCTTGCGATAATTACTAGCAGGATTTTGGGCAAAATCAGTCTTAGCAGCCAAGAAAAGATTGGCATAACTGGCTCCTGATATCTGAGCCTTATCTGACCAAACTCTAATATCCCCATCTGTTTCCCAAGCTAAACAGCTAGCAAACTGCAGGTCATTGTCCTTAACTCTTCCCTTCATCAAGATATGAGAATCAGTAATATCCAACTTGCATTCCTTGTAATCAGATTTTTCCTCCTCATACTTTCCATCAGAAGCCAAATCACGACTTAGCGACAGTTCTATAGTAAAATCTAGAGTTTCCGCCCCTTCCTTAGTAAAGCGCTGAACCAAGAGATTATCTGGAAAACTCGCAAAAGCTTCACGTTCAAATTTCGTTCCCTTATAGACATAAGAAGTCGTCGCAAGCGCCTTACTGATATTCAGCTGTCTCTGGTAATTCGTCACCTGAGACAAAGTCTTTCCTTGCTTGCTAAACTCAATGTGAATATCCCCAAAGGATAGATAGGTCCCATATTGACTCGTTTTTGGCCCGATCAGGTGCTGTTCAGCCAGTTCCTTAGCCCGATTGTAATCTCTCTTTTCCAAAGCCTGCCGAATCTCAGCTAAAAAACCATACTGGTCCTGAAGATTTCCACCCTGATAATCTGAACTATCAGGAAGTGGACCACCAGACCAGAGACTTTTTTCATTGAATTGAATCCGCTCAGCCCCTATAAGCCCAAATATTTTTGCCCCTAAAGAACCATTGCCTATCGGTAAGGCCTCTTCTTCCCAACCCTTATATGTTGTTGACGCTGGTTGCTTGTAGGCCAATACATAATCTTGTTTTTTATTCCTTATCATACTACCATACTAACATAAAAAGCCTAGAAATCAATCCTAGGCTTACAATTTTTTATTTTCCAAGGTAGTATTCAGAAACTACGTTCAATTTTTCGTCAAATTCGAATACCAATGGTGGGAAGTTAGGGATTTCCACATCCATGATTTCGTCATCTGACAAACCTTTGATGTGTTTTACAAGAGCACGGATTGAGTTACCGTGAGCTCCTACGAATACGTTTTTACCATCTTTAAGAGCTGGAGCGATTTTATCTTCCCAGAATGGAAGGGCACGTTCCAAAGTCACTTTCAAGTTTTCAGCATCTGGAATAACTGAATCATCAAGTGAAGCGTAACGACGGTCTGTGTGAGCTGAGTGCTCATCATCACGATCCATATTTGGAGGCAATACATCGTATGAACGACGCCAGATGTGAACTTGCTCATCACCAAATTGTTCAGCAGCTTCAGCTTTGTTTTTACCAGTCAAACCACCGTAGTGACGTTCGTTCAAGCGCCATGATTTTTCAACTGGAACCCACAATTGGTCAGAAGCTTCAAGAGCCAAGTTAGTTGTTTTGATCGCACGTTTCAATACTGAAGTATAAGCTTGGTCAAATTCGATACCAGCTTCTTTGATCAATTTACCAGCGTCAATCGCTTGTTGTGTACCTTTTTCAGACAAATCAACATCAGCCCAACCAGTGAAAAGGTTAGCTTTGTTCCATTCAGACTCACCGTGGCGAGCAAAAACCAATTTTACCATTAGATGGATTCTCCTTTAAATTTTCCGAGGTTTCCCCTCGTTTATCTATTCTATTTTACACAATTTTTCACAAAAAAGCTAGTCAAAACCAAAAAGGAAAGAACTGTTTGGCAATCACATTGTTTTTGGTTATTTCTATTCTATCTTCATTATTTAACCTTTAAAAAACACCCCATTTTCTAACATTTGGGGTGTAATTTAACCAATTATTCTCAATTACTACAAAAAAATTTCTATCTTACTGTAGTTGAGATGTCAAAGTTTTCAACTGTTTTTGCAAATTGTCTCTAAAGTCTTTCAATTGTTGAGACAATTTTGATTTATCATCTTCCTTGAGCTCAGTAGACCCTAGCAAATCATATATTTTTTTCTGCGCATCGAATAATTTTTGAGTTGACTCTTTTAGTTTGGTAAACGACTCATTATTTTCCATAGCTGTGCCTTTGAAACTTTCCTCAGCTTTAGTAAAATAATCATCAAAAATCTTTTTATAAAGATCTATATAATCTGCATAAGTACGTATTGATTCAATCGCATCGTCTGTTACAACCGGTGTATCAAGAGTGATTGTTTCTTTTGAGGTATTAGATGTTGCTACTGTCTTCTCATCATTACTTGTTGAAGTAGTCTTTGAATTTTGTACTCCACATGCAACGAGAAGAGAAACAGATAATAGAACTATTCCTAGACCGATAAACTTTTTTGTTCTTTTCATGCCAAAATACCTTTTATTCTTCTGATTTGAATTTCTTCAATGTTGCAAGGAATAGAGATCCTCCAATAATGGCAAGAATCCCCCCAACCCATCCTAAGAATGGAATGAGACTAACTCCACCAGAAACAATCATTAATACAGACGGAGCTGCACCTACACGATTATCTCCTTTATAGTAAACAATAGCAATGATACCAAGAACAAGATTTGCAATCTTCAAGGCATTCAAGAGTAAGGCAACACCTGAAACAGCCCCTGCAGTAGCTCCTCCATTAAGAGTTGTAGCAGCTGTATTTACCGCTGTTCCCAACAAGACAAAAGGACCAATAAGAAGTAAAATTCCTCCCACAAGACCGACGATACCACTAATTAAAGCAAGTGTTTTTGATTTCATAATAAAATCTCCTTTTTATTTTTTTTCAAATAAAATTGTATCATATTTGCTAAAAAAAAAAAGTATTTTCTGATATTATAAAATAAAAATTTGTATAATATGAAATAAAATATAATACTTTTTAGAAATCAAAAGCAATTACACAAATTTATTATTGTAAAAATGTGACACAATTTTCCAATCTTATCCGCAATATCAAATTCGTATTTTATCTTACTGCTGTTAGCTTGCTAAGTTTCTCTTTGATTCTTGTTGAGTATAAAAAGTCACACCTCGCAAATTTTCAAAATAAATAAAAACGCATCGTATCAGGTGTTCACAAGCTTGATACAATGCGTTTAATAGACTATAAAATTAGTTGTCTTTTCTTCTCAAATTGAGTTTTCCTAGACTTTTCAACCTTATTTCTCTTCAAATCCTTCTGCGACTGCTTCCGCAAAGTTTTCTTCTACGATGCTTGCACAGTGGTCACAGATGACTGCGTGGTAGCTACGTTCTGCTGTTGTTGGGTCGATACGACGGCAACGGTCACAGACATCACCTGCAGCGCGTTCTACTGTGAAGGCTACATCTTCGAAGCTAACAGCAGCTTCTGGAGCTGGTCCTTCTGCGATAGTCAAGTCTGACACGATTAAAAGTTGAGCCACATTGCTGTTTACTGCTTCGAGTAGAGTTTTCACCACTTCATTTGGGTAAACTGTCAAGTGTGCTTCAAGTGATTTACCGATAACTTTGGCATTACGAGCCTCTTCCAAGGCTTTTTGAGCTTGTCCACGGAAGTCCATGAAGGCTGCCCATGTATCCAAGATTTCTTCTTGATTAGCAAAAGTTTGTGCTTCTGGCAATTCTGACAATTGAACGAAGTCTTCTGCTTCAAACTCAAGGTATGACCAGATTTCCTCTGCTGTATGAGGAAGGATTGGTGTCAAGAGTTTGGTGATTTTCACAAGAATGTCATAGAAGACAGTCTGCATTTGACGGCGTTCCAGTGATTTGGCACCTTCGATGTAAACAACATCTTTAGCAAAATCAAGGTAGAATGCTGACAAGTCAACGTTGATAAAGTTCACTAGTGCTTTATAGATTGTCAAGAATTCAAAGTTTGCATAAGCATCACGAATGGTCTTGACAAGCTGGTTAAAGCGAATCGTCATGTACTTATCAACTGAACGAAGTTCATCGTAAGCGACTGCATCTTGAGCTGGGTTAAAGTCAGATGTATTGGCAATCAAGAAACGAAGGGTGTTACGAATCTTACGGTAAGTTTCAGAGACTTGGCTCAAGATATCCATAGAGATACGCACGTCGTTGGTTGAGTCTACACTTGTTACCCAAAGACGCAAGATTTCAGCACCAAATTGTTTTTCAACATCGCTTGGAGCAATGGTATTTCCAAGAGATTTAGACATCTTCTCACCTTTACCGTCAAGTGCAAAACCTTGTGACAAGATTTGTTTGTAAGGTGCTACGCCATGGTTAGCAACTGAGGTGATGAGCGATGAGTTGAACCAACCACGGTATTGGTCAGAACCTTCTAGGTAAAGGTCTGCTGGGTAAGTCAACTCTGGACGGTTTACTACAACTCCATTCCATGATGAACCTGAGTCAAACCAAACGTCCATGATATCAGTTTCTTTTTTGAACTCGCCGTTTGGTGAACCTGGATGAGTAAATCCTTCTGGCAAGAGGTCCTTAGCATCACGTTCCCACCAAATGCTTGAACCATGTTCCTCAAAGAGTTGAGCCACGTGTTCAATCGTTTCAGCAGTCATGATCGCTGTACCGTCTTCAGCGTAGAAGATAGGAAGTGGAACACCCCAAGCACGTTGACGAGAGATAACCCAGTCGCCACGGTCACGAATCATATTGTAAAGACGGACTTTACCCCATTCTGAGTGGAATTTCACTTTTTCAATTTCATCCAAGATTTCTTGGCGGAATTTAGAAACTGAGGCAAACCATTGTGGTACTGCACGCCAGATGATTGGTTTCTTAGTACGCCAGTCAAATGGGTATGAGTGAGAGATTTCTTCTTGGGCAAGAAGGAGGTTACCAAGTTTCTCGATAACAGTTGGAACTACCTTTTCATAGAATTGACCTTCAAACTCAGGACCAGCATTCTTCATCATGATACCACGTTCGTCAACAGTCACTGCGACTTCAAGACCATTAGCAATACCGACATTGTAGTCATCCTCACCAAAACCAGGGGCTGTGTGGACGATACCTGTACCAGAATCAGTTGTAACGTGGTCACCAAGAATAACCAATTCATCTACAGCTGTATCCCATGGGTGTTCTGTTACGATATGGTTGAGTTCTTGACCACGGTAAGTTGCCAAAACTTGAACATCAGCCCAACCAAATTTCTCAGACAAGCTAGTCAATAATTCTGCAGCAACCACAAACTTACGAGCTTCACCAGCAGGTTGAACCAAAACGTAATCAATATCTGCACCAACAGTCAAACCACGAGAAGCTGTGATGGTAAATGGAGTTGTTGTCCAGACTACGATATAAGTATCTGTATCTAGAACACCTTTGCCATCTTTTACCTTGTTGGCATAGTAAAGGGAAGTTGAAACCAAATCATGGTATTCAATCTCTGCTTCAGCAAGAGCCGACTCAGATGACCAAGACCAGTAAACTGGCTTAGCACCACGGTAGATATAACCTTTATTAGCCATCTCACCAAATACACGGATTTGAGCTGCTTCATAGTCAGGAGTCAAAGTCACATATGGATTTTCCCAGTCACCAGAAACACCCAAACGTTTAAAGTCTTCACGTTGTTTATCTACTTGAGAAAGAGCATATTCACGGCAAAGTTTCAAGTACTCAACCAAGTCCATTTCTTTGCGTTTGATACCTTGTTTTGCCAAAACTTGCTCGATTGGCAGACCATGTGTATCCCAACCTGGAATATAAGGAGCATAAAATCCTGACATAGACTTAGAACGAACAATGATATCTTTTGAAATCTTGTTCATAGCGTGTCCAACGTGAATATTTCCGTTCGCGTATGGAGGACCATCATGCAAGGTGAAATGAGGTTTTCCTTGGTTCAATTCTTGACGACGTTGATAAAGTTTTGCATCTTCCCATTCCTTTTGCCAAACTGGCTCTTTGGTAGGAAGGCCTGCACGCATTGGGAAAGCTGTTTTCCCAAGGTTAAGGGTATCTTTGAGTTTCATGGTATCTCCTTTATAAATAATAACAAATTAAAAACCACGACTTCCAAAAAGGACGAAAATCGTGGTACCACCTTTATTCGAAAAAAGACTCAGCTTTTTTCCTCTTATCCCGTAACGTGGGGAACGTCAAATCTTACTTCATTCAGACTTGATTGTTTGAGAGGATAATCTTATCATTAGGGAATGCAGGACTTACACCATCTCCTGCTCGCTGGAAATATAAGGATAAGATATTGTTCTCAGATCATTTCTTATAAAATTGTAACAGATTCTTGCGGTGCTGCAAAACCTGGTTCTGAGTTTACAGCTTCAGTAGCTGGTGTTGGTCCTGAGTAATGGCTTGGAGCTACTTCTGGCTCTTCATACATTGGACCAACTGGATGAGCTGGACTTTCTTCAACAACCGGAGCTGGTGAAACCACTTGTTCCTGCTCAGCTCTTGCTTCGGCTTCTGCA
Organism: Streptococcus sp. CL6.22; assembly: GCF_049738055.1. Taxonomy (GTDB): domain Bacteria; phylum Bacillota; class Bacilli; order Lactobacillales; family Streptococcaceae; genus Streptococcus; species Streptococcus mitis_DJ. The sequence continues at coordinate 49,711 of NZ_JBKOTV010000007.1, forward strand.
AGTTCCTTATTAGCCGCTTCGATACGCGCTTGCAACTCAGCCATTTCCTCGGGAGAAAACTGGCGAGTAATATCAATTGGTTCTTCCTCTGGATGTTGTTGCAAGACAGAGTCACCTAAGACTTCGCTGACCACTTCTTTGAAAGCTTCATCACTTGTCTGAAGATAAGTCGCTGTTGGGCGAAGAATATCTTCCCAATCTGAAGATTCAACAATTGCTAACTGGCTCTCAATTGTAGATTTAAGACGTTGATGGAAGACACGACTCTTGTTCTTCAATTCTTCTGTTTCAACAGCAACTTTCTTAGCATTGTCAGTTGCTTGACGAAGAATTTCATTTGCCTTGTACTTAGCTTCTTCCAACAAACGTTGGGCATCTTGCTCTGCTTGTTGGATAATATTGTTTGAACGTTCCGTTGCAGCTTGTTTTACTCGCTCTGCTGTATCTTGTGCAATCAATACAGATTGACTCAATGAATCTTTCATCTCATCAAAGTAAGACAAACGCTCTTCCAAACTCTTAATATGTAAATCCTTATCATGATTAGAGCGAACCAAATCTTCATAATCACGGACTACAATATCTAAAAACTCATCTACTTCTTCTTGATCAAACCCTCTGAAGCGTGTGCTAAAAGTTTTATCTTTGATTTCTAACGATGTAATTGGCATATTTTTCCTCACTTACTTAATAACAATTGGACCGTTAATTTCTTTTTATCTTTTTTTGTTTGCCCATTATCCCTAACGAGTTTCAATCGACCAAATTTCCTAACACTAATCAAATCACCAACTTGAACTGCATAATCTGATTTTTCAACTAAATGGTAATTAACTTGGACTGCCTGTTTTTCAATTAACTGACTTGCCTGATTTCTAGACAGCTTGAAGACACCTGCTAGAAAAACATCTAATCTAGAACTAGCAATACAAATATCTAATTCTTGATAATCTTCTACTGTAGCAATTCTCTCAGTAAAATCCCGTTCTTCTAGACGAACCGGTAAACGAGCAATTTTCGTAATGCCGTCTTGAAAAAGGAGCATAAACTGTCGATTAATGATAATCTGTGCTCTCTCTTCGTTGACTAAGATATCACCAAATAGCTTCCTATCAATTCCCAGCTTGTTTAAAACAGTCCCTAATATTTTTGCATGTGTTAACCGCTCAAACTTATTAGGATAAACAATTTCTTGCAAGGAAAGTTCAAAATCAGAGAATTCCGGCTCAAAATAATCAGGATACAGGAGTACCCGTACATATTCAGTTTCAAGAAACTGCCGACTGCTCATGTAGGAGATGCCGTTGGTTGATGCTAGAACCTTTAAAATCTTTTCTTGATGGGGATTTACAAAGGGTGTTAAAAAAGGAGAATAAGAATCTTCTACCTTTTTTATCCATTCTACTCCCTTATCAATAAAAGACGAATCATTCTTAGAAAAGTGTTGATAAATCATCTTGTTCATAGAAAGATCACTAAAAGTCGAATCAACTGCTCCCCTAGGAAGTGAACTAGTAATACCGCAATCCAGACAGATAAGTCAAGACCTGCAATCTGGAGGGGTAAACGTTGCAAGGGAGCTACTATCGGTTTCACTAAACTAATAATCAAGCGTCCAAGACGTGATTCATAAGCATTGGGAAACCAAGACATCAGAGCAAACACGATTAAAATCAGTGAATAGATATCCACTGCATTTTGAACAAAACGAATGAGAAAGATCATTATCTCACTCTCGTACGTTTCATATCAAAGCCAAATTCACCATTTTGTGATTCATCTGGAATTTTGATGTCTTCAATATTGACGACAACATCAACTGGTGTCAGCAGGTACATAGTAGATGCTACCTTTTTCATGTTACCAGCTAAAACATGGCGTGCCCCGTCCAGATAATCCAAACAACGACGTGCTTGAACTTCTGTCATATATTGGAAATCAATCAAAATACTTTCGTTACCAGCTAATAAATCAACAATATCTGTGGCATCTTCGTATTTACGTGGATAACGAACATCAATTGTCACCTTATCAGTAGAACGTTGACTTTGCATAGCCAACTCTTGTTGACGGGCATGAAGACGAGTGATGTTTTTATCTTTAGATGGCGTGCTACCAGCTTGTTGAGGCAACTCTTGAACAGAAGGGACTGGAGTCACAATTGGCTCTTCAGCTTTAGGCTGATATGCAGTACCAACATCTTCTCCATCTTCTGTAAAATAATCTATAAATTTATCAAATCTATCTTTTAAAGACATATTTCTTTCCTATTTAAAAAATGCTGAACCAATTCTGACAAATGTTGAGCCAAATTCAATCGCTTCCTTGTAGTCACGACTCATACCCATACTCAAGTCCGTCATTGGCATATTGGGAATTTGTTTTTCTCTAATTTCTAGTTGCAAATCCTGCGTAGCTTTAAAAATCTCTTTCAACTCATCACTACTAGCTTCAAAAGGAGCCATGGTCATCAAGCCGACATATTCGATTTTATCTAAGGTGGCCAACTCTGGCAAGAGCTCCAATAGTTCTTCCTTTGAAAAACCATGTTTGCTCTCTTCCCTTGAGATATTCACTTGTAAGAAACACTTAACAACTCGGTCACTTCTTTTTTGAATTTCCTCTGCTAGCTTTAATGAATCCAAAGCGTGGAAATAATCAACGTACTGAATGACATCTTTAACCTTGCGTCTTTGCAATGTTCCAATCAAATGCCAGGTAATATTTCTACCTTTTAAAGCTTCATATTTCTCAAGAAATTTATCCACACGATTTTCACCAATATGATGCACACCTAGCGGAAGCAAAGCCTCCGCTGTCGGTACGTCTACATATTTTGTAACAGCAAGAACCGAAACAGAATTGGCTTCTCTTCCTGCCTGCTGACTTGCATCTTTTATTTGTTGAAAAACACGTTCTGTATTTTCTTTCAAATTCATTTACTTAACGATTTTTGAAAAATGGAGGAGTGTCTAATTCATCCTCATCGTGTAAAGATGGCGCTTCGAAACGTTCAACTGGTGATACCACTGAATCAGTTGGTCGAACAATTGTCTCACGACGCAGGTCCCAATCACCAAATGCTGAAGATTGAGAAGTTTCTGTACGACGAGGTGCTGGACTTGGAATTTCTGCAGTTTCAGCCATATCAAAGTGACGATTATGATTGTGTGCATGACTGGGACTTGCTTGCTCATGACGAACAGCTTGTCTTGGTGCATGACCAACAACTTTTTCAACACGATCTTGACGAACACCAGTTGCAACGACTGTAACACGGATTTCATCTTTCATGTTTTCATCGATTGATGTTCCGAGCCAGATGTTCACTCCTTGACCAGCAGCTTGGTTGACAATTTCTGAAGCTTCTTCTGCTTCAATCAAAGTCAAGTCAAGACCACCAGTAACGTTGACGATGACATCCTCAGCTCCGTCAATAGTTGTTTCAAGAAGTGGTGAGTAGATTGCCTTACGAGCTGCTTCTACCACACGTTCTTCACCACTACCGATACCAATACCCATTAGAGCGTTCCCTTTATTTGCCATAACTGTTTTCACATCGGCAAAGTCAAGATTAATCAAACCAGGATTTGTAATCAAGTCAGTAATTCCTTGAACACCTTGGCGAAGCACATTATCTGCTTCGCTAAGAGCTTCAAGAAGCGGCGTTTTCTTATCAACAATTTCAAGCAAGTTGTTGTTTGAAATAATCAATAGAGTATCTACATGTTCGCGAAGTTGATTGATTCCTTCTACAGCATATTGGCCACGTTTGCTTCCTTCAAAACCGAAAGGACGTGTCACAACACCAACTGTAAGAGCACCTAAATCTTTAGCAATGCGGGCAATAACAGGAGCTGCACCCGTACCTGAGCCACCTCCCATACCTGCAGTGATGAAGACCATATCTGCTCCAGTAATAGCTTGAGTCAAGGCTTCTTCGCTTTCTTCGGCTGCCTTTTGACCGATTTCAGGTCGACCGCCAGCACCCAAACCACGAGTCAATTTAGGACCTAACTGAATTACAGTCTCAGCTTTTGTACTACTCAAAGCTTGTACATCTGTGTTTGCTGCGATAAATTCTACGCCTGCAACACCTTCGTCAACCATGCGGTTAATGGCGTTACCGCCACCTCCACCAACACCGATTACTTTAATAACTGCACCTTGAGCTGCTGCTGTATCAAATGAAAATGTCATAGTTTATTTTTCCTCTTTTATTCATCAAACATGCTTCCGATTAAGCCACGGAAACGATCTGCGATTTTTGGTTTATTTTGAGAAGATACTTTATCTTCTTTCGGAGCAACTACGTTCGTAGAAGCTGATTGCTCTACCTCAGTATTTTGAACTGGTTGAATAGGGGTAGGTTGTGCTACTTGCGTAACGCGTTGAATCATCCCACCAAAATTAATTGGTTGGTGACGCAAAGTATCCTCACCCTTGACTGCTCTTTGTGCTAATAAATGCACCTCAGTCAATTGACCAGCAAATTCAGATAAGCTAATCACATGAGCGAAGGCAGGATTACGGATTCCAACTTGATTTGGAACGTAAAGTTTGACACCAACGCCAAATACTTCCTGTGCAAGTTCTACAACACCTGGTAAAATAGCATTTCCACCAATCAGAACAATCCCACCTGGAAGATCCAACAAATGTCTTCTTTCCAACTCTTGTTTGATTTGTTCAAAAATGTGCTTAATGCGGGCTGAAATAATCTCTGCTAGGTAGCTTTCTGTAACTTCTACAGGCTCTACTTCTCCAATTACTTCAACTTGGAATGTTTCATTGCTTGCAAGTGAAGGGTAGGCTTCACCATAGTTCAATTTCAATCCTTCAGCTAGTTTTTGTGAAGTCTTCAAGACTTTAGAGATATCTTTTGTGACATAATCTCCACCTTCTTGAAGAATATTTGTAAACTGGAGTTCTTGGTTACGGATTGTAGCAACAGTTGTTTGGCCTGCTCCCATATCAATCACAGTAGCTCCAAATTCACGCTCTCCTTCGTTCAAGACTGAACGAACCAAAGCCAATGGTGAAATAATAATATTTTCAACTTGAACACCTGAGCGCTCAACTGTCTTGCGTAAATTGTGAAGAATAGTACGTGGACCTGTGTAAAGCAAACCACGCATTTCAAGACGAACCCCCATCATACCACGTGGGTCACGAATACCTTGGAAACCATCTACGATAAATTCTTCTGGAATAAAAGTAATGACTTCACGATCTGGTGTCATACTCTTTGTCAAGGCTGATTTAACAACATTTTCAACATCTTGATCTGTAATTTCTTTTGTATCAGATGTAACTGGAATCATACCTTGAGTTGGTTCTACTTGCAAAAGATTTCCAGGCAAACCAACATTCACTGATTTGATTGAAATGCCAGCTTTCTCTTCTGCTTGGGAAATAGCTGACTTGATAGCAGTTGCTGCTGCTTCAATATCAACGATAATCCCATCCTTTACACCTTTACTCTTGGCATTACTTACACCAATTACGTTTAGTTCACCATTTCTATGCTCGGCAACCAATACTTTAATCGAATTAGTTCCGATATCTAAGCCTGTAAAAAAACCATCTCTAGCCATTACATCGCATCCTCTCTCTTCCAAGTTTCAAACTTCTATTCAATATAGCTAAAATAGGGCATAGCTATTCACAGAATATTATAACACAAAAAATCCAATCGTGCTTAGTTTTTCCTAAATTTACTTACCATTTTTTCACATTCTTTCCTTAGCTTTTTTTTATTTTCCAAACAAGTTATAAAAAATCAGATTTATGAAAAAAAGAAAGCTCATTTCTAAGCTTTCTTTGCAATCATTTTTTCTGCTTCTTGCTCTAAAAATAGTTCCAAGATTTTCTTTGTTAACGTAATCGCTGCTGATAAGGCCAGGGAAACGATTAAATAATTAGCTACTAAGCCATGGTCTCCAACCAATGGTGGTTTTGTCAAGAATCCGTAATCTCCACCTGTTACTAAATTGACCACAAAAATCAAGGCATTTAGTGCAAAGGTCATGAGAAAAATTCCCTTCACATCCAGCAATCGCGCGTTATACTGTCTCAATAGATAAACTAGAGAGTTCCCCAAGAGAGCTAAGTGGCCAAAGATAAAGGATAAAATCGCAATATGCGGGAATGGATAAGGATCTGGCACTGGATAAACAAAGGCTGCTAATGTCCCAAATGTTCCTAGTAATGCAAAATACTGCCGATATTTGGACTGACCAGGAAGCAAAAGCACCACAAACATAGCCATACGGCAATGGTAAAAGGGTAAGCTTTCTGACAATGGCATATGATTAACCCCGTACCATCCATAAAGAAGGATTAACTGAACTGCCTGCAAGATTTGGAAAAATCGTTGATAAGCCTTCTTTTCACGATAACGATAGGCTGTATAAAAGGTCAAAGCCAAGAGTGTAAATATACTGACATACCAAAAAAGGTCAAATTTGGGTGGTTCTGTTGCTTGGGTCGTAAAGAAAATATCCCATAAATTCATCTAGTCTTCCTCATGATTCAAAATTTTCCTGCATTTTATTATACCATGCTATTTGTCAAAAATGGATTTAGAAATACGTAAATGTTTGACAAAATCACTTGGCTTCATTTTCTAAACTTTCTACCAACTTGGCTAGATTCATAGAGTTAGAGCCTTTGAGCAAGATTTGGTCATTGACTCCAAGGCTTTCTTTAACCTGCTTGACTAGGTCTTCAAATTGGTCTTGGTCTTCTGTTTTCTTGAAGTAGTAAACGTGGCCGATTGGGAACATTTGACTAGCCAATTGGGCTAATTCAGCAATGTCTTCTCCATAGAAAATAACGGTATCAAGCACATCTGGAGAAAGGCTCAAAATCATCTGGTTATGGAGTTGAATAGACTGGTCACCAAGTTCCTTCATATCCGCCAAGACAGCAATTTTCTTGCCACCTTCATTGGCTGGAATGGCAGAGAAAGTCTCTAAAATCAACTTCATAGCAGTTGGATTGGCATTGTAAACATCTGATAGGATATCTGCTCCATTGGCTGCTTTCTTCCATTCGGTACGGTTACGCGTCAATTCAAGATTTTGGAAAGCCTTATGAATTTGCTCCTCTGAAACCCCTTCTTGTAGGGCAACATAAGACGCAATCATAGCATTGGTGGCATTGTACTTACCAGTCACTGGCAAATCAAGGGCTTGCTCCAAGAAATTGGCCTTAAAGGTCAAGCTATCCTTACACTCAACCAAGTCGGTAATTTCCAACTCTGCTCCTTGGCCAAAACGAACTACCTTTTTATCAGTTGGCAAGTAGTCCTCTACAATAGTGTCAGCTGGCGCTAAAAGCAAGGAATTCGAAGACATCCCGTCTGCAATTTGCATTTTTCCTTTAGCAATTTCAGAACGGTCTTTAAAAAAAGCCAAATGGGCTTCTCCAACCAAGGTCACGATGGCTGTTTTTGGACGAGCCAATTCTGACAAGAGATGAATATCTCCCAAGTGATCCTGTCCCATCTCCAAGACCAACTTTTCTGTTCCTTCAGGCATATGGAGAACTGTGTAAGGAAGGCCAATCTCATTATTGTAGTTGCCTTGTGTTTTGTAGGTTTTGTAGGTTGTTGATAGCAGGTGCGCCAACATGTCTTTGGTTGTTGTTTTACCATTTGAACCTGTAACAGCAAAGACATCAACTGCTGTTTTTTCAAGATAGTAGGCAGCTAGGGTTTGAAAGGCTGTCAAGACATCATCTACTAGAATATAGGGATGATTTGCGATTTCTTTCTCAGACAGGGTTACAGCAGCACCATTTTCAAAGACTGTTTCGATAAAGTCATGACCATCACGCGCACCTTTGAGAGGAACAAATAAATCTCCTGTCGCAATCAAACGACTGTCAAACTCAGCTTTTTCTAACTGGGTGTCCTCAAAGATGCTGATATCATTTTTAGCTCCTACAACTTGAGCCACTTCATGGATTGTTAATTTCATTTCTACTCCTTTAAAAAGGGTTGAAATCCGAGAACTAAAATCACCTTGCAGTGATGGTTCTGGTTTCTACCCTCTCTTTCATTTTTATAGTAAATGCGCTTCGCGCTTGTCAAAACTTTCCTTGGCAAGATCAACCAATCGCTCGATTAGTTCTGGGTAGCTGATTCCCATATTGTCCCAAAGTAGTGGGTACATAGACCACTGGGTGAAACCTGGCATGGTATTAAGCTCGTTTAGGAAAATCTCTCCCTTATCTGTATAGAAGAAATCGCATCGAGATAGACCGAGTCCACCAATGGCACGGAAAGCAGTTTCTGCATTCTGACGCATGACAGCTATCACATCATCACTGATTTTGGCTGGGATGTCCATAGTAATCTTGTTGTCAATATACTTGGCATCGTAGTCATAAAAGGCAACATCCTTGACTACTTCTCCTGGTAGCGTACTCTTGACATCGTAGTTACCCAGTAGCCCAACCTCGATTTCACGGGCATTCACTCCTTGTTCTACCAAGACACGGCTATCATATTGGAAGGCAAGTTTCAAGGCTTGACGGAGTTCGTCTTGATTTTCAGATTTGGAAATACCGACACTTGAACCCATGTTTGATGGTTTTGTGAAGACTGGATAAGTCAATTTTTCTTCCACTTCAGCAATTTTAGCAGTCATATCATCCCCTTCAACGATAGCCACATAAGGAACTTGTGCAATACCAGCAGATTCCAGAACACGCTTGGTCGTGATTTTATCCATGGCAAGGCTAGATGACAAAATGTTGCAACCAACATAAGGCATTTTCAAAACTTCAAGGAATCCTTGAACAGAGCCGTCTTCTCCCATTGGGCCATGAAGGACTGGAAAGACCACTGCTCCCTCTTCGTATATAGCACTTGGTGCAACTTGCTTATCCCAATCAATTGTTTCATTGGTCATAAGACGGTCCTCTTGACCTGGAGTATGGCTAAATTCTTGCGTTTTAATAAAATCACCCGACTGGCTGATGAAGAAAGTCTTGACTGTGAAACGGTCGTAGTTGACCGCACGCATCACACTCTCAGCTGAAAGAACAGAGACTTCACGCTCTGCACTACGTCCACCGTATAAAAGAATAATCGTTTGTTTCATATTATTTGTTCCAATTCTAATAGAATACTCGTTCTTTAGTATATCATATTTGCTTCTTTTTTGAAACTTGAACCTGATACTGGTCTCCAATAAATCTAAAAAGAGACCGATAAAACAACTGTCGGTCTCCTTGATTTTTGTCTAAATAAATTGAGTGTGTTAATTTGTCTAGACTTACAACTCTGTTCGATTTTCAATGGCTCGTAAGAGTGTCACTTCGTCCGCATACTCAATATCCGCTCCGACAGCGAGACCTCGCGCTAGACGCGTAACCTTGATACCAGCTGGCTTGAGCAAACGTGAAAGATACATCGAAGTCGCTTCCCCGTCCGCTGTAGCATTGGTCGCCACAATCACTTCTGAAACTTCACTATCCATAAGACGAGTCATAAGGCTCTTGAGATTGATATCATCTGGACTGATACCATTCATGGGAGAAATAAGACCATGTAAGACATGATAGAGCCCGTGGTATTCTTGGATATTCTCCATGGCTGCCACATCGCGACTATCTTCGAGAACTAAAATCGTTGTCTGGTCACGAGTCGGATCGATACAGATAGAGCAAGGATCGTCATCAGTCAGGCGACCGCAGATGGAACAGTAGGTCAGCTCTCTCTTAGCAGAAAGGAGATTTTTAGCAAATTCATTGACATCGTCATCAGACATTCCAATAGTATAGAAGGCCAGACGGGTAGCCGTCTTAATCCCGATACCCGGTAACTTCGAATAACTGTCAATTAGCTTAGCAATAGGTGTTGGATAAAGCATACGTTCCTTTCTAATTCATTGGATGATGTTGGTTATAGAGGTTGATAATATCGCGCGCAATGGAAGGTCCGACACCATTTGTAAGGTTGGTGTTATGAGGGAAGACAACAGCTACAGCGATTTGAGGATTATCTGATGGTGCATAGGCCACAGCATTAGTATTGTTAGCTTTTTGACCGCCCTCAACATAACTTTCAGCAGTACCTGTTTTTCCACTAATGGATACCGCTGCGCCATTTGAAAAGGCACGACCGGTTGTCAAAGCACTACCACCATGTGACACTTGATAAAAGCCTTGTTGGAGGATGGAAACATCAGACTCAGAAATATTAATTTTATTCATTTCCTTGGTTTCAATAGATTGGATTAAGTTCCCTAAGCCACCTTGTTCGTTGTTTCCATAAATCCCCTCGACAATGTGGGGGGCAATCCGAACACCGTTGTTGGCAATAGTTCCAACGTACTGGGCTAATTGCATAGGGGTGTAGTTATCAAACTGGCCAAAGGCATTGGTAATGTAATTGGCAAAGTCATATTCCTTAGGGGTAAATCCTGTAGATTCATCCGGAAGATCAATACCCGTTGAAGCTCCAAGACCATATTCAGCAAATGTCGCACGAAGTTTCCCCATAGCTGATTCCAAATTGCTGGTTCCAACAAACATATTAGGTTGATAAGTTTGACCCATGATGCCCAAAGCCGTTTGAACCATGTAGGTATTAGAAGAATACTCCAAGGCTTCCACAGCTGTAATCGGGAATGAACCGTAGGCCTGAGTATACCAAGAATTAATTGGAGCTGAACCTTGGAAGACAATCGGTTGGTCTGTCAAGGTCTGATTCCCTGATAAGACTCCATTCTCCCAACCAGAGCTGATGGTCGCCGCCTTAACGACCGAACCGGGTACAAAGACATCGGTTACTGTTCCCAAGGAATCAGGTGTTAAATCTCCCGTTTTCAAGTCATGTTTGAGTCCTGACATAGACAAAACCGCACCTGTTTTTGGGTTGAGGGCAACTGCATACACACCTTCTGAATACTTGGCTCCTCCATTTCCCAGTTCGGAATTGAAGTAACTCTTAAGCAGATTGTCCACGCTATCTTGAAAGGCCAAATCAATAGTCAGTTTAATATTATTCCCTTTGGTACCATCTTCGATATTTTCGACACTTTCCATATTGCCATACTTGTCTAGATGGATTTCTTTCACCGAGCGTTTCCCTTGCAAGGTTTCTTCATATTGTTTTTCTAGATAAGAGGTTCCAACACGGTCGTTTAGAGAATAACCCTTTTTGATATAAGCATCTGCTTCTTCAGCTGGAAGACCGGCTTTTTCACTGGATACACTTCCTACTATAGACGAAAGAGAAGTCTCTAGGACCTTTCGATCCCACGAAGTTGAAATACTGATCCCAGGTAAATTCTTAGAAGCTGAAGCAATCAAGGCAATCTGTGTATCTGTCAAGGAATCTGTCGCAATGGTCCCTGTCGCAAAATTTCCAACTGCATTGAGTTGGCTAAAAAGATAAATTTCTTTCTTTTCGTCATCCGAGTAGGTCAATTGACTTGGATCGATACTTTCAACAGTATTATTGTAAAGCTCGGATTCAGATAATTGATTGCCATCAGAATCAAGTCGCTTCTCACGTGGTAAACTTTCCACTGCTTTCTTATAGACATCTTGATCTGCTAGATAATAGTCCGCTAACTGTCGGTCAGTCAATGTTGGAGAAGAAACTCCCACATAGGCTAACAGCTTCTTAGCTGTTTCTTTTAAATCTGCAGCCGTCATTTTGTTGTTTCGAGTAAAGGAAACAACTTGTTTCACAGTATTTTCAACCAAAGGCTTGCCGCTGGCATCATAAATTTCGCCTCGAGCTGAACTAGTAGTCACCTTTGTTTTACTAGCCGATGCTAATTTTGTCTCATAAAAATCCTTGTTCAAAACCTGCATATAAAGCAGGCGACCAATAATGGCCATAAAAAGCAAAATGACAATTGAAAACAATAAATTAAGCCGAATCGGAATCGAATGGCTATCAAATTTTCTCATACAAATCAGTCTCATTTCTATTTAAAATCTTACTCTTCATTGTACCACAATTTGAGAAGAAAATTATGGAAAAGGAAAAAGCTTTTTTCCTTTTTACGGGAAAATACGATTTTATTTATCTGTCCCTATATTATATGATATAATAAATGTAAAAGTTCGATGACCCCGTCTTTTTCCAATACGACTCATTTAAAGGAGCCTTTCTATGGACAAACCAGATATAGCAACCATCATTGATTCCCACTTCGAAGAAATGACAGACCTAGAGCAAGAAATCGCTCGCTATTTTTTGCAAGCTGAAACGATTACAGATGATTTATCTTCCCAACAGGTCACTCAAAAATTACATATCTCTCAGGCTGCTCTGACCCGCTTTTCTAAAAAGTGTGGTTTTACAGGCTATCGAGAATTTATTTTCCAATACCAACACCAAGCAGAGAAACAGGACACCCATTCTCACAAACACAGTCCACTGACAAAACGAGTCCTTAGAAGTTATAGCAGTATGCGGGAACAAACACAGGACTTGATTGATGAAGTCCAACTAGAAAGAATTGCCCAGTTAATCGAAGATGCTGAGCGTGTCTACTTCTTCGGAACAGGGAGTTCTGGCCTAGTAGCTCATGAAATGAAATTACGCTTCATGCGTCTAGGTGTGGTCTGCGAGGCTTTAACCGATCAAGACGGTTTTGCTTGGACAACCAGTATTATGGATGAGAATTGTCTCGTACTCGGTTTCTCTCTTTCTGGCACAACCCCTTCTATTTTAGATAGTCTATTAGACGCTAAGGAGATGGGGGCAAAGACTGTACTTTTTACAAGTGTTCCCAATAAAGATAGTCAGGCCTATACAGAGACTGTTCTTGTAGCCACCCACAGCCAGTCATCCTACATCCAACGAATATCCGCTCAACTTCCTATGCTCTTCTTTATCGATTTGATTTATGCCTACTTTTTGGAAATCAATCGAGAAAGTAAGGAAAAAATCTTTAATAGTTACTGGGAAAATAAAAAACTCAATGGCTATCGTAGACAAAAACGTATAAGAAAATCCTAGTTTGGCTGAGTCAAACTAGGATTTTTATTCATCACTAAACATACATCTTCTAGATTATGAATTAGTCATATCTTGACTTGGTCTTGAATAATTTCATGTAATCACTTTTTGAAGGGAGTAAATAAGCAAGTCTGACGGTATCCTCAACAATTGTATATAATACGATGTAATCCTTACTCAAGGTCAATCCTCGCGTTTGGTAACGAGGGTCTAATTTCTTACCAAATTTTTCATCAGCATCAAATCCAGCTTGGGGGAAAATTTCTAGCCGATTAATATCTTTTCTAATATTGGCTACTTTTCGTCTCGCAGCCTCTACAGAACCGATTTCCTCCGCTATATACTGATATATTTTATCCAGACTATTAATCACTCTAGGAGAATACAAAATCCTATATTTTTTATAATCCATAGCGTGTCACGACATCCTCATCTGTCAAGTAATTTCCAGCCTCAATCTTGGCATAACTTTCTTGAACTTCTGCTTGTAATTGTCTAAACAAATACTCCTTCTCTAATTCCTCTTCACTCAGTAAATCTACTTCATTTGTTACGGCAACATTCTTTAAAAATAATCTAAGTGCCGATGAAAGAGAGAGATTTTTTTCTTTTAACACTTCCATGGCATCATTTACTAATTCTCTATTAGCTTGGAAGGTCACAATTTTACTTGAATTCGCTATAGCCATTTTATATAACTCCTTTATATATTTTACTTATTATCTCACAATTATAAAGAAAGTCAAGGGAATTTGATTTGAAAGATGCTGGAAAAAATTTTTGTGTCACATATCTAATATACAAACTAACTTCTAAAGAAAGCCAAATGATATTCTCCATTCAATTTAACTGCTACTTTCTCATGGATAGACTGATTTTTTAAAGAACAAATTTCTCCATATTTCCAACTTTCATGCTCCCCTGATAATCTAGTGACAGACTTCACTTGATTATCTAAGTTAGCAACTGTAGCACTAAGCTCTTCTTTTGGAATAATTTCTTCAGTAATTGTAAATGATTGTTCCCCTATCTTCAACTCTCTGGCTTCTTGCTCATTGATAGCAAATCCTCCTACTAAGTGAACATAAAATAAGTCAGAAACTTTTAGGAGTTCTTCTTTAGAAATATTATCAAGTAGTCTACATTTATAGAAAGTACTATCAATTTTTATGGCAAATTCTCTACTCTTGGTCTGATATAAGTCACCAATCTCCAACAAATCATTCTTTATTTCATTATTGGAATCATCGTAAGATATTTCATAAGTATCATCATGATTGCTTACTTTACTTTCAATATCTTCATATGAAATTAATTGATTAGTTACACCATAATGCTCTCCTTTATAATCAAATCGATTATAACTTGAGTCGAGAAATTTAACATCATACTTCTCATATGTGCATCCAGTCAATCCAAGTAAACTTAAGAAAAAAATTACGGAAAGATAGATCTTTTTGAATTTCATAGTTCTCCTCCTAATTTTCTATAGTTAAATTATCAAAAATCAATAACGCCTCTCTCCAATATGTCTTTACAGATTTATTTTGGTTATAAAGTAAAGTCAAAACAATTCCCAAATTTCCATCCAAAAATTTAACACTCCATTCATTTCCATCAGAATATATAATTAAACACCTTTTCTGCTTACAACTACTAAATTAGCAACAAACAATAATACAACATAAAAAGTTAAAGCTAATAAATAGTTTGTGCTTCTAAAATTATTTTCTAAAATTATATTAACTGGTAAAATTACTGGAATCCAAAAAATATTAAGAAAAACTTTATTTGTTGCAAATAATATAAATAAACTTTCTACAACAGCAATAAGTAAATTGCCACCTTTCGCAATAAACAATGTCAATAGCATGTGGAAATGATTTAGCAATATTAGTAATAACCAACTAACTATTCCTACGTAAAAATAATATGAAAAGTGTTCTAACTCTATACCTACAACTACCCATAAAGGAATAGTAAGTAAAGATAATAGTAAATCTAACACAAAAATTTTCGCTCCCCATATACTGGCTGTATTTCTCGAGCCTTTAATATTCTGATAATTATTAGCATTGATTTCTTGTTCAGATACTAATAAAGTGATTATCGTAGTTATCATACAATAGCCTAACATGGGTAAAAAGATAATATTTTCCAATACAATTGTGTTATTTACAGATAATATGTAAATTGGAATTGTCAATAGTTGTATAGTAGACAAAATCAAAATAATGTATAGTTGATACGAACCTTTAAATTTAATCATTTCACTTTTTAGCAATTGGATCATTACTTAACCTCCAATTTAACATTAACAAAGAAACAATAAATAGAATCAATGATAGAAATACGGTAAATACTACCATTTTAACGTCTGTTACATGATTTGTTAAATCTAAATCTCCTGACGGTTTTATATACATAAGACTATAAGCAATTTTATAATGATATGTAAAAGGAAAGAAGAACCAAAAGCTACTTTGAGCGATAAAAGGTGCAACCAAAAAACAAATCAAGGAGTTAATAGATACTAAGATATAGGGGTTGATCCGTTTCGAAAATAGATACAAGAGTGGCAATACCCATATGGATGTTATCGAAATAAGTACTAAACAAATTAAGTCACCAATTATATTCAATGATATTAAGTCGCCATACAAAAAATTACTTGTAAATAATAATATAGCTAAAAACCATACGTTCGAAATGAGTAAATCTTTTAATTTTAAAAGTATCTTTACGATATATATTTTTATGCTATCATTTCGAAAGTATGTATTCTGGAAGTTTCCTGCAGCTTCTTCTGCTTTATAATCATATAAAAATAACAATCCAATAAGCGTGTACAAAAAGACGGCTTCCCACCAATATATTGAAAAACTTTCTAGAATACTCGGTCCAACAAGTAATACAGCTATTAAAATCGACAATCCAGGAGCTATTATCAAGAATTTTTTGGATGTATTTTTTCGCTGTTTTAACCATTCTGATTTAAATATTTTTATCATATTGCGTCACCTCCATGAACAATTCTTATAAATAAAGATTCTAAATCATCACTTTGAACATTCGAACCATCGTAAAAAATTTGACCATCATGTAAAATAACAACTTTATCTGCCACTTTACTAACTTCATACAGTTGATGGCTAGATAAAAGAATTGTCATTCCTGATTTCTTTAAAGAAATCATTAAATTCAACAATTCCTTTATACCATCTGGATCCAATCCATTGGTAGGTTCATCTAAAATGAGCAAATCTGGACTAGTAATTATTGCCATACCTAATCCCAAACGTTGTTTCATACCTAAAGAAAAGCTCCCTGCTTTTTTCTTTCCCGTATTAGATAGCCCAATCAAGTTTAATACTTCATTAATTCGTTCGTCAGAAATGTCATATAACAATGCTCTTGTTTTTAAGTTATCATAAGCAGATAAGTTCATGTAGATAGCTGGAGTTTCAATAAGCGCTCCAATCTCATATATACCCGCATTTTTTTTCCCATTAAAAATAACCGTACCACTATCAGCATTTTCAAGACCAAAAATAATCTTCATAATTGTTGATTTTCCTGCACCATTAATACCTAATAATCCACAAATACTCCCCTCTTTTATTTCAAAAGAAATATTTTTCAGTACTTCTCTATCCTTATATGATTTTCTAAGTTTTTGAACTTGTATATTCATAACTATAATTCCTCCTTGTTTTATACTTGTATGTTATACTTTATTTTTCAAAATTTGTTCAGAATTTCCAATTTTACAAAATTAAAAAAATAGACAGTCCTCAATTTAGAAAACCATCTATTTTTATACATAACTATTATATGGAAGCTATCTAATATATCCTTACAGAATTATTTTTTAATAAGCAACGTCACTTGAGCGCCACCTCTATCTGGATTTGATAAAAACAATTCTCCTAAATGTCTAGTTGCAACTTGTTTAGCAAATGCTAACCCTAAACCATAGTGCTTATTATTCCTACCTTTATTCTCAGTATAAAATAACTTATCTGCATTTAATAAGGACTGTTCAGTAAAAGGCAGACCATTATTCCACACTACAAAATTAATATACTCTGTTTCCTCAATGATAGTAAGCGTAACTTTTTTTTCTCCAGAACTATATCTTGCTGCATTTGCTAAAATGTTAATTAATGCCCGATTTAAATTAAAGCGATTTCCCTTAAAAAATATTAATTTTGTAGTATTAATAATTTTGAAATCAACCTTTGCATTATTCATTACAGATTTCGCCTCTACTGACAGATCACTTAAAAAATCAGGTAAATATATCTGTTCCCCATAATCTTTATCTTCAATTAGTAATCTTGAATAATCAATCATTGAACTAAAGTATCTTTCAAAAACTACTATACTGTTATTCATTGACTGAGTGTATTCCTTCTGTTGAACAGTCAAGTTAGTTAATTCAAGCAACTCTAAATTTCCCTTTAGTACTGTTAAAGGAGTTTTTACATCATGAGCTAATGCACCAACTTGAAAAGATAAATCTTCCTTCTCCCTTCTCTCTGATTTGAGTAAATTAGTTAACTCGTCGTCCTTTTGATATAATACAGAGAGAATTTCATCGAACTCTTGTATTTGAGCTGGAATCTTTTTTTCTTTAAATGTTAACTGCCCCATGTTTAAAGCTTTTTTTTGTATAAGTAGAAAATTTTTTGAAAATTCTTTTATTAATCTTGTAAGTGACCAAATGAGTAAAATCGTTTCGAAAACGAAGAAAAATAAATAAGAAAATAGATTAAATGAAATGTGACGCAAATTCGGATTAACAAACTCAGGTATCATGGGTTGCCTGACAGTAAGTACAATCTCTGAATTAGCATAATACCCATAATACACCTCACTATTACTTACAGATTCATTTTTATCAAAAACTTCTCGATAGGCAGGCAAATCCTTTTTTTGATAATTACCCTCTTCAATTGTACCTGTCTTGCGATTAAATACAACATAGTCAAATATAGAGTTATTCATTGCTTGAACTACATCACTTAAATTGCTGGTATCACTCACTGAAATTTCAATTTTAGAGTCGTATACATTTAATTGTCCTGTAAAAACAAGTAAATAAGTAAATATAAAAAATAAAAGTATACTCAGTAACGTACCTGTTACTAGTTCTAAAACAGTCCTTATTATACGTCCTCTAATTGTACTATTCTTCTTAATCATGCCACTTGTATCCCATACCTCTAACTGTTTTTATAGGATTAATTCCATAGGATGAGAATTTTAATCTTATTTGATAGATATACTCAGATATTGAACGAAAGAGGGTTTCAGCATCATCATCATAAACGTTTTCATATATATCTTGTACAGTAAAAATTTTTCTTGGATTGCTAGATAATAGCTCTATGATATCATATTCCCTACTTGTAAAGGCAAGACTATCTCCATTAATACAAACAATTTTTTCTTGTAAATAAATCGTTATTGGATATAATTCTCGAACAATTTGATTACTTAATTCACCTTGTTTGTATCGTTCTTCTCGTTTGAGATTTGCAGCAACTTTGGCAGTTAATTGATTGATGCTGAAAGGTTTTGTAATATAGTCATCTCCTCCTAAATTCAATCCTGATACTATATCATCTTCGGTATCTTTTGCACTAACAAAAATAATAGGGGAGCTTACTTTATTTCTAATCTGCTTACAAATTTGCATACCATCTATATTAGGCATCATTACATCTAATAAAATCAAATCAAATCCTTTGAAATTATTAATATTGATTGGTACCGTGACTTCTTGATACGTCGTTACCTGATAGTTTTTCATCTCTAAAATAGTTCGCATCAGTTTCAAAATTTCAAAATCGTCATCTACAACTAATATCTTATACATTCTATCACCTCAAAAAATTTTAGAGAACTACCTGCAAAGCTCCGTATTCTTGACAAAGAATAGTTTCAATACATCAATTTATAATTGTTCTTTATTTTTTAAATTAAATTTTTAGAAACTAGTACAAATCTATTTTACACTATCTTAAACAAAATTCGTAATATTTAATAATCTAATTTGAGTGCCATCAATGTCATTTCTTATCCAGCAAGAATATCCGTAACTTTCCCATCTATATGTGAATAATCCTTCCCCTTAAGTTCTCTAAGGTAATGTTTCAATGATTCTTGATTATTTAAATCCAAACCCTCATCACCTACTGAAGCAACAATTATTGAACCTTGACATTTGAGATTATATCAGAGAAAATTCAGATTTTATTCAGAGAAAAAATCATCTTTACACTACTAGTGAAATTCAAATTTAAGAAAGAATCAATTTCTAAAATTTTTCATGTCCTAAAAAGCGGAATAAATTTTGAACTTGTTAAGACTATTTTCTATTCTTTCTTCCACTTATATCCTGTCCAGCATGCTAAAGCAAGTAAAACTAAATTAAAGATGATAAAGAAAGTCGTAAAACTAAATAATCCATTTTGAGCTAAATCTGCCGTGTAAGGTTAAGTCTCTGTAAAGAGAAGATAAATTCAATAGCCCTCAACGAAAATAAGAAAACTGACAAAACCAATAAGGAAAAGTCCACTTGCAATAAGAAAGAGTCTCCATAAAAGAATGAGAATTTCTCCTACTGCTAAAAAAATTACTGGGATAAGGAGTAAATCATTCATGACTTTCTCCTTCCTAGTCAATCAATTGACGATAATGTGTGGCAAGAGAGGAATCAAATTCCTCTAGCTTTTGAACTAAGTCCAAATACTCCTCTTTCTCATGTTCTTCAAAGTCAACACCTCGATGATTCTGAAGAGCGATTTCCAGTTGACTAGTGAGTTCTCGTTTAGAAAGACTGTAATCCCCCGTCAATTCCTCATAATGTTCCTTTAGCTCCTTGTAAGCTTGGTATTCTTCAGGTGTTTGAAATCCCTGTACTAAGGCCTCTTCTAATTGATGATTTGACCTTCTTTCTATAAAAACTAGGTCAAGCATACCGGATAAATCTTGGAGCTTTTATCACAAGAAAAAGACTCCGAAGAGTCTTCGCATTACTTATGCAATTCTTTATTACTCAATGTATGAAAAATCCCCCACAGAAGAATATTTACAATGATAAACAGCAATATTTCCACTAAATTAAAGTCTATCAAATTCCGTGACCGCATTGCCACCATAGCTTGGGAGTAGGGATAGATTAAAGATAATTTATCTGATACAAAAATCATCATAAATCCTACGAAAGTACCAATAGCACCAATTCCCACAGATTTACTGAAAACACGAGTTTTAGCTGTCACAAAAAACTGTACTGCCATCATACTAATTGTTCCAAAAATCCCCAATAAATCCCACTTGAGGTAGGTGAATAAATTAGAAATTTCTAAATGAGCTAGGTGAGCACTGACATAAAAAATACCAAACAAGAACAACTGTAAAACAGCAATAAACAAGATAATTACTATTTCTTTTGCCAACAATAATTTCCCAAGACTGACATTATTAGCTCTGAGAAATTCAATATTTTTTCTATCAAACTCTTTTCCTAACATCATGGCTACATAAAGGCTGACCAAAATCGGAAAGAAAAGCTGGCTATAATAGAAGGTCAATTGTCCCCATAAAACAGGCACTTTTTCACTTTCTTCAACCATAGAATAAGCTGCACCAAAGTAAATCCCAAGACCAATCAGGCTACAAAAAGCTAATAAGCAAATACCAATCATCAACATGGAAAATTTTTTAGTTTTCCGCCATTCTACTGATAGATAAGACATCATAGCTTACCTCCTTTCTTTTCAACCAGATAGAGAGATAAGAAGAGATAGATTAGGGCTATTGGCAAATATGTAAATAGTTTAAATCCTAGGTTTGTCGCAAAAACATAACTCACTTGACTGGCGACTTGCTGGTAATCCACCAGAGACAGATATCCTATACCACCAAAAGGGGAAATCAGCTGTAGAAAAGCTGGTGCATGACCAAATCCAACTCCAAGAAATCCTCCGAAAATCCCTAATGCCAGTATCAATGCCTGCTTCTTCAGTAAAAACTGCAAAGTCAAAAACAGACAGGTTAAGACAAAAGAGGCTAGCAAGAAAATGACGATTTGCCAGAGGATTAGGCTAACAGGCATTTCTAGACCTGATAAGATTGCAATCAACTGGGCTACTACTCCCTCCAAAAAAGCGAGAAAGGTCAAAATGAACATGGTCAGTCCAAGCTTACTCAGAAAGATATGCCGTACATTTTCACCATTTGCCAAAAGCAGTTTGAAAGTGTTGCCCTCCTTCTCGTTCTTGACAATCCGCGATACAAAGAGAGCAATCACAATAGGGAGAATCAAGCCATTTACTTCTTTTATCATATAGAAAATTAGGCTAATCTGGTGCATGTCTGGATTACTTAGGTAGCGTGTAGCGGCTGCAATTGCCCAAGCAAATCCGACTCCCATAACTAGTATGCTAATGAGGAAGGATTTGGTTCGTTTTGCCTTGAGCAATTCAATAGACAAATTATTCAACATAAGACTCACTCCTTGGTTAAGTTGAGGAAGATAGATTCCAAGGTTTCTTGTTCTTGCTTCACTTCATAAATTGGAACTTTCTCGACTATTAAATCTCGTAACAAACTAGAAATCTGCTGATCGGCAAGGTTAGTCAGCTTGAGTTTATCCTCTTGTATCTCCAACATCTTGCACGGATAACCAAATAACACTTGGCTAATGGCTTCACGTCGACCTCTAAAATCCCCACGCACTTCCAGCCATTTATTGGACTGAATTTTACGAATTTCTCCCTCGTAAACCAGTTGACCATGATTGATAATCCCCACACGGTCAGCTATATGCTCTACTTCAGAAAGGATATGGGTAGAGATGAAGACAGTAATGCCCTGTTCCTTTGCCAACTTGATAATCAGTTCCCGAATTTCATGAATCCCTGCTGGGTCTAGCCCATTTGTTGGCTCATCCAGTATCAACAAACGCGGTTTCTTGACTAAGGCAAAGGCTAAAGCCAAGCGCTGTTTCATACCCAAAGAATAATCTTTAACCAAT
The DNA here is from genome assembly GCF_049738055.1 of Streptococcus sp. CL6.22. Taxonomy (GTDB): domain Bacteria; phylum Bacillota; class Bacilli; order Lactobacillales; family Streptococcaceae; genus Streptococcus; species Streptococcus mitis_DJ. Next base: position 71,754 of record NZ_JBKOTV010000007.1, read on the forward strand.
TTTTTCTTGTTTTTAGGTTGATCTAACCCCACAATTTTCAAGGTTTCCTGAATATTTTTCTGATCAAATCCAAGGATTTTTTGGAAGACCAAGAGATTTTCATAGCCTGTCAAATTAGGATAATAAGACGGTTCTTCAATCATAGAGCCAATTTGATTAAGATACTGCTTGTCCGTACCTATAGATTGACCGAACACTTCAATCTCCCCAGCTGTACGAGAAATCAAAGACAAAATCATCTTCATTGTGGTTGTTTTACCAGCTCCATTTGGACCTAGAAAACCATAAATCTCCCCTTGTTGAACTGATAAGGAACTAAGGTTAACTACCTGAGTGTCCTTAAATGCCTTTTGTAAGTTTTTTATCTGTAAAACATTACTAATCATTATGAACTTCCTCCTTTAAACCAAATAATTTTCTATAATTTTGATTTCTATAAATCAAATTATCATGAGTATCTTTGATAACATCTCTACTACTCTTATCAACAAAAATGATAGAATCAACATAATTCACAATATCTAATTGGTGACTCACTATTACCATTGTTTTGTCTGAATAAAATGAATTATTCCACTACCAGCACCAAGAACGTTATCAAGTTCTTCAAGAGTTCATTCTTGAAGAGAATTCATTACTTCAATCTCATCGAGATTCATTTGTTGTTTAGCCATTTGGAAATACCTCACTGATTAAAATTTATTTGAAAAGTATCTCTATCTAGGTTATGTCTTTATTATAGACATGCTAGATTAAATTTAAACTAAGCTAACCTTAATTTTACATTAAGATTAAAGTATCTTGCTTTTTTCATTCTTTTAAATGGTATAATATAGATAAGCGAGGTAAGATTATGAATTTCGAACAACAACTCCTGAATAAGCACATCCTTATCATTGATGACGATAAAATTTTAAACTCTTCCATAAGAGATATTCTCATTGCCTACGGATTTTCCAATCTAACATCAGCCTATGATATAGAATCTAGTTTGAACATGATTGAAACAGAACAGTTCGACCTTTTCCTTTTGGACATTATGCTCCCCGATGGTGATGGCTACACATTAGCAAAACATATCCGACAAAAAGGCGATACTCCTATCCTCTTTCTGACTGCCAAAAATAATCCTGAAGATGAGGTAGCTGGTTTCAATGCTGGTGGTGATGATTATGTCGTAAAACCCTTCATTCCAAAAAATCTTATCTATCGTATTATGGCTCTGCTCAGGAGAAGCTATAAATCAGAACAGGAAGCAATACAGATTGGACAGACTTTGGTAAGTTTTCGGAATGCAACAGTACAAAAGAATGGAGCAGAAATTTCTATTACACCAATTGAAATTAAGATTTTGAAAAAACTTTACGATAATAAAAATTACATCGTTTCAACTGAATCTCTCTGTGATACGATTTGGGGAGTGGATAGCTTTGGTTATGAAAACTCTTTGACTGTACATATTCGGAAAATTCGAGAAAAAATAGAAGAAAATCCTTCAAAACCTCAATATTTAAAGACAGCTAAAGGGCTGGGATATAAATTGTTATCATGATTATGAACCAAACCAAAATTTTAAGGTATTCACTAAAGAAATTTATCTTTTTTTCCATCATTATCTTTATTACCAATATTATTCTAATTGCCAGTTTTGTTTTCTACATTAGGGAAAAGCAAACTGCTACTGAGACTGTAAAAATAATTTCTGAACACATTACCATCACAAAAAATAACGTCCACATACCTAAAAAAGATATCTCTAGTCTAAAAGAACAAGAGTTATGGCTAATGGTATTGGATAAGCAGACTGGAAAACAAGTGTACGAACAGTATAAACCTACAGAAATTCCTTCGCAATTTGACTATGGGGACATTTTACAGTTTTCTCGCTATTATCTTTCAGATTATCCTGTTTTTAGTCAGATAAAAGGTGGCTACATCATTGTTGTTGGTTTTCCAAAAGATAAAATTGCTCGTTATAGTTATAATTACTTAGATATAGATAGTATTCGCCTAATTCCACTAGTAGCATTTGGAGTATTGCTTTTCAACTGCCTTTATTTCGCTTTTCTTTACTACTATGGTGTGACGCATATCAATCGTAAAATTGCGCCTCTTGTAACTGCTATTCAGAATCTCCCAGATGGTTTGAAAAATCCAATAAATTCTATATCAGAACTAGAATATCTTACAACTGCAATTAATCAAACCGATACTCTACTCAAAGAGAATGAAGTCTTTAAAGAGCAATGGATTTCAGGAATTGCACACGATATCAAAACACCTCTTTCTGTCATCATTTCTAACGCGTCCTTGTTAAATGATTCTGAACTAGATACACAGTCTAAAAAGCATATTCGCCCAATATTGACAGAATCCTATTACATCCAAAATATTTTAAATGACTTAAATATAGTAGCCCGCCTTTCATCCGGTCATCTTCAATTAAATCAGACTGAAACAAAAATTATCCCCTTCTTCAAAGACATTCTCATCCATATTTTAAATCAAGAAATCTGGAATGAATTTGAATTTGAATTTGATTACGATTGTTCACTTGTTAATCAATCTATCATGATTGAGCAGTTTTTAATCACGAGAGTTATCCATAATATCATCTACAACTCTGTTTTACATAACGAAAAGGGGTGCACAATAAGAATCTACTTATTCAAAAAAGATACAAATGTAATTGTCGAAATCAAAGATAATGGACAGGGAGCTTCACCAGAAAAAATTACTGAACTTAATGAATTATCTTTTAAAAACATTGATATTTCTAAAATTAGAACGACTGGAATTGGGCTAAAAATTTCAAAACAAATTGTTGATTTGCATCAGGGCTCTATTTCGTTTGCTAGTGTCCAAAATGAATTCTTTGAAAGTATCATTTCACTTCCGATTTTCAACATTACTAATTAGATAAAAAATGGAGAAGAACCATTAGAGTTTTCTCCATTTTATTCATCTTATCTTCCACTTATACCCTGCCCAACCTGCCAAGACAAGCAAAGCAAGGTTAAAGATGATAAAGAAAGTCGTAAAACCAAATAATCCATTCTGTGCTAAATCTTCCGTGTAAAGTTCAGTCTCTGTAAAGAGAAGATAGAATCCATATACCTCAGTAAAGAGAGTAGCACAGGCTAGTCCAATTAAAAACAATCCACTAGCCAGAACTATGAGAATCTAGAGAATCAAGGCAATCATGCCCACGACTATGAGAATAAGAGGAAGAATCAGAAAATCTGTCATAAGGCTCCTCCTAGTCTACCATGCGACGATAAAAGTCTGCGTCCTAGCAGATGTCTCAAAAACCATCTTACTGACAATCCAGACGCTTATTCGACTGAAATAGCTTCTGAATTTGACTGTCATCCAACTACTATCCACTATGCTCTCAAAGCTATGGGATACACTCGAAAAAAAGAACCACACCTACTATGAACAAGATCCAGAAAAAATAGCTTTATTTCTTAAAAATTTTAATAGTTTAAATCACCTAGTACCTGTTTATATTGATGAAACAGGATTCGATACTTATTTTTATCGAGAATATAGTCACTCATTAAAAGGTCAGATAATAAGAGGTAAAGTATCTGGAAGAAGATATCAGAGGATTTCTTTGGTTTCAGGGCTAACAAATAGTGAGTTAATCGCTCCAATGACTTACGAAGAAACAATGACGAGCGACTTTTTTGAAGCTTGGTTTCAGAAGTTTCTCTTACCAATATTAAATATACCATCAGTTATTATTATGGATAATGCAAGATTCCATAGAATGGGTAAGCTAGAACTCTTGTGTGAAGAGTTTGGGCATAAACTTTTACCTCTTCCTCCCTACTCACCTGAGTACAATCCTGATTGAGAAAACATGGACTCATATCAAAAAGCACCTCAAAAAAGTATTACCAAGTTGCAATACTTTTTTTGAGGCTCTTTTGTCTTGTTCTTGTTTCAATTTACTATACAACACAGATGAACTATATGCCCGTCGTACCTAGAAAATCCTAGTTTGGCTGGGCCAAACTAGGATTGTTTTGTCTTGAAATGATAGTAAGCACCCAACATTCCTGCTGTATTTTGGTGATGGGCAAATTCTAACCGTGTTTTTTCTGCTAAGCTTGGCACCAAGGCATCTTTTAAGGCTGTGCGAATTTTTGGTTTGAGGATAGCCTCTTGTCCCATGATACCGCCACCGAGAATGACTACTTCTGGATTGACCACATAGCAAATATTTGCCAGACCTTTTCCTAGATAGTCTACCATACGGTCAATACCAGCCATACAAATCTTGTTGCCTTCAGTGGCTTCCTTGAAAATGCGTCGGCCATTCCACTGGTCAACTGGATTTCCATGAGCTGCTGCTACATACTCCACCAAAGCTGTCGTAGAGGCCAAGTCTTGGAAATCTCCATCCTGCATATGCATATAACCGACTTCGCAGGCTGAATTGCTAAATCCATGGAAGACTTTCCCATCCATAATCAAGCAACCACCGATACCGGTTCCAATGGTCAAGCAAAGGGTGACACTCGCTCCCTTGCCTGAACCAGATACCGCTTCAGCAAGACCTGCACAGTTGACATCATTTTCAATCTCACAAGGAATATTAAAGCTAGTCTCGATTTCCTTTTTGAACTGGGTTCCTGCATAGTTAGGGATTTGAGGCCCAGCATAGAAAATCTCACCCTTATCTGGATCCACCATTCCTGCAGAAGAAATAGCAACTCCTGCTACTGGGCCTTTTTCTAAATAGCTGGCTACGATATCTTTGGTCTTTTGTAAGATATGAGGTCCACCTTTATGCGCCTCTGTTGGCATTTCATGCGATTCAACAAGTTGGCCTTCTTGGTCGATCAAACCATATTTGATATTTGTTCCACCGATATCAATTGCAACGTAGTGTGTCATAAATACCTCCTTATGGATTAGAGGAAGCGCTCCTTGGTTTCACGAATCAAGGCTGCAGCTGCTTCTACAACTGGACGATCTTCTTCAGTCACTGGTGTCAATGGTGAACGAACAGAACCAATATTCAATCCTTCATTGATCTTCAAGACTTCCTTAATTACACCGTACATATTTCCATGTGCAGCAGTCAATTTGCCAATGATTGCATTGATAGCGTATTGCAATTCACGCGCTGTCTCTAAGTCTTTGTCAGCAATCAACTGATTGAGTTTCAAGAAGAGTTCTGGCATGGCACCATAAGTACCACCGATACCAGCTTTGGCACCCATAAGGCGACCACCTAAGAACTGTTCATCTGGACCGTTGAAGACGATATGGTCTTCGCCACCAAGGCTCACAAAGGTTTGGATATCTTGAACTGGCATAGAAGAGTTCTTAACACCGATAACACGTGGATTCTTCAACATTTCAGTGTAGAGACTTGGCGTCAAAGCAACACCAGCTAATTGAGGAATGTTATAAATCACGTAGTCTGTATTTGGTGCTGCAGCACTAATGTCATTCCAGTATTTAGCAACTGAGTATTCTGGCAAGCGGAAATAAATCGGCGGAATCGTTGCAATAGCATCTACTCCTAAGCTTTCTGCGTGGCGAGCAAGTTCCATACTATCTTTAGTATTATTGCAAGCTACGTGAGCAATAATAGTCAACTTACCTTTGGCAACTGCCATGACTTCTTCTAAGATTAATTTACGGTCTTCAACGCTTTGGTAGATACATTCACCAGAAGAACCATTAACATAAAGACCTTGAACACATTTATCAATGAAGTATTCCACCAAGGCACGCGTACGCTCTGGACTTACTTCTCCTTGATCATCATAACATGCGTAGAAAGCTGGAATGACACCTTCGTATTTTTTTAAATCTGACATAGATTTTCTCCTAACTTATTTCCGAAATGAGGGGAGAAAATAAATTTTTCATCCCCTTTAAATTATATTTATTTTACAATTTCTGACAATTTTACTTTACGATCTTCGAACATAGATTGGGTACAAGCATCTGCAGTAGCAATCGCTTCTAGAGCAGCTTCACCTGTCAACAATTTTGCAAATTCTTCTGATACTGGGGCTCCTTGCATAATCTCATGTAGATATCGCATTTCTTTGTCAATCACAGATGATAGCCATAATGGAGTACGTTTACCTGGTTTACCATAAGCAATTGCTCCGTCCATCTCTGTACTATGATAGATACGAGTACGATCATCATCTTCTTCTTGAGATTCGTGAATCAAGAAATAACTTTCTTGTCCATCTAGCTTAAGAGTTCCTTTACAGTTGAATAAATCTAAGCGGATAGCACCTTTTGTTCCTTGAATTAAGACATAATGTTCACCCCAACGATAAGCTGAACCCCATTCTAACAAGGCAAAACGCTTATTAGAAAATTCCATATTGACAAAAATCATATCATCTTCATCACCGAAATTTTCACCTTCATGGGCTACATTCCCACCTGTCATGGTTACAGTTTCAGGCATACCACCCATAAGAAATTGCACGCAATCCAATTCATGGATGTGGTGATACAAGTGACCACCTGATTTTTCACGGATTTTTTTCCATGATACTGATGGTTGTTGTTCTTCCCAACCATTACGAGCTGTGTGACAGTATAGAACGTCTCCAATGACTCCTTGATTAATTAGTTCTTTTGCATGATGAACACCATTAAAGAAGTTCATAATATGTCCTGCCATAAAGGTTACATTGTTTTCTTTACATGCATCTACCATCTCGCGACAATCTTGATAAGAAAGCGCAATTGGTTTTTCACAGAAAACATTTTTACCATGTTGTGCGGCCTTAATAACTGGTTCTTTATGAAGATTATTTGGAGTTGCGACAATAACACAATCTACTTCATCGCTAGAAACCAACTCATCTAGGGAACTTGCTACTTTTGCTCCCAATTCTTCTGCAATTGCTTCTGCATTATCTGGATCATAGAGAAGAGTAATCTCTGCTCCATCGTTCTTTTGCATATAACGAGCTAACTCAGCCCCAAAATATCCTGTTCCAACAACACCATATTTAACCATGTTTTTCTCCTTTATTATTGAATAAACTTTCTAATTTTAACTTATTTTACAGATCCTTCTGACAATCCACTTGCAATCTTATTTTGGATAATTGAGAAGAAAATGATTGATGGAAGAACTACAATAACAGATGCAGCCATCATATCTCCCCAGTCTAAAATTTCTGAACCATTAAGTGAACGAAGGGCTACTGCTACTGTCATCTTTCCTGTATTGTTAATCAAAATCAAAGCATACAAGAATTCATTCCAAGCATTGATAAATGTATAAATAGCTGTTGCTACAATACCTGGCGCCACAATCGGTAGTACAACTTTATAAAAAGTAACAAATTTATTTGCACCATCAATTCGAGCTGCTTCCTCAATTCCAATTGGCACTGTTTGGAAAAATCCAACTAAAAGCCAAACCGCATATGGAACACTAAAAGATAGATAAACCATCATCAAGCCAAATAAACTATTTGTTAATCCAACTTTAGCAATGGCTATTGAATAGGGAATTGCTAGCAAAATTGGTGGAAAAATGTAGGTAATGACGAGTAGTCTTGACATGATTGCTCCCAATTTAGGGAAGAATCGAACAATACCATAGGCTGCCATAGCAGAAATAATAATCGCAATAACAGTTGTAGCTAAGGCAATGATTAAACTGTTTCGAATGTTATCAATAAAGTGCAAATCGTTGATAACATGAGTGAAATAATCTAATGTAAATTGTTCAGGCCAAAATCGTGTTGGATACTGAGTTAATTCCCCTTTACCTTTGACAGAAGATATGATAATCCATACCAATGGGAAAATTGCAACGATGGTCGCACCAATCAAGAGTACATGTGAGAGAATATCTAAATAAATACCGGATTTCTTCTTCATTATTTTCTACCCTCCTTTTCCCACTTACTGATGATAGCAAAGTAGATAAAGCAAATTGCCACCAAGAAGATAAAGAGCAATACTGTAACTGCTGAAGCACGACCCAACAATTTAGTTCCCCAACCTAGGTTGTAGGCAAAAATTGGAAGCGTCGTTGTAGCATTGGCTGGTCCACCACCTGTAATTAGGTAGATAATGTCAAAGTTATTAAAGATCCATACAGTTCTCAAAACAACTAGAAGCCCTACAACCACTTTAATATGTGGAAAGACGATAAACTTGAACACCTGCCAACTTGAAGCGCCATCTATCTTAGCAGCCTCAAATTGTTCTTCTGGTACTGTTTGCAAAGCTGAAAGTACATTAACCATGATCATCGGTGCTCCAAACCAAATATTGATAAACACCAAACATAGGAATGCCCATGTACTATCTGTCAAAAATGCAGGTGTATGATCCATTAAACCTAATTTTACGATTAGGTTAGGTAAGTAGCCATAAACCCCGTTTAGAATCCACTGCCAAGAAAAGGCAATAACGATTGTAGGAAATGCCCAAGGAACAATCAATAAGGTCCTATATAATTTCTTGAAGTGACGTACTCTGTGAAGAGCTAAAGCCAATACAAACCCTACTAAAACTTGACCAACTAATGAGAAAACGGTCCACTTAATTGAATTAAAGAACGCATTAAAGAAGTTGGGATCTGATAGCACAGCTTTATAGTTAGCTAAACCAACAAATTTATAATTAGGCATAATCAAATGCTTATTGGTAAAGCTATAAAAAATACTCGAGAAAAACGGATAAACAAAGAGTAATCCTACGATAATCATAGCTGGCAAAACAAATATCCAGCGAGTTAAATTACGTTCTTTAACCATTCTCCTTCTCCCTTCTTTTACAAGATTGGGCTAGGGTTTTTCAGCTCACTAGCCCACCTATTTTCTAGTCTTTTACATCTACTGAGCAGCCTCAAATAAATCGTTTAGTTGTTTTTCTGCTTCTTTTGCTGCTTTCATAGGATCTGTTCCATTTGAAATGATATCTTGGAACATTTGTTCAATAATGTGTTGGTTAGTCAACATACCAGCTTGTACACTTGGTCCATTTTCATAACCAATAGCAGTACCTTTTTTAACAGCTTCAGTAATTACTTCTTCAGCATGTTTAAATTTCTTACGAGTTTCATTTTCTTTATAGGCTGCAGAATCGCTAATTCCCTTAATAGTTGGCAACATACCTACTGGAGTTGAATCAAGGAATTTAATATAGTCTTCTTCATTGTAAAGTGATTCCAAGAATGCTTTAGCAACTTCTGGATGTTTTGAATTTTTCCAAACAACCATTGGAATGTTTGATGTTTCAATTCCTTGGTCTTTATCAGATTCTTTGATTTTTGGAATAGGATAAGCATCAATTGAATCAATCAGTTGAGGACTGTTGGCATTAATTCCTCCAATATGGAAGCCAGAGTTAAAGTCAAATGCTGTTTTTCCTTGATAGAACAAGGTAGCTTGTTGAAGGACATTAAAGTTCAAAGAATCTTGAGGTGAAATTTCTTTATACATTTTAACCCAGTATTTAATACCATCTTGAGCAAGTTGACTTGTCAAATCTGCTTTAAGATCTTTTGTTAAGAGACTTCCACCACCACTACGTACGTAGAAGTTCAAGAAACGTGTTGCCATTAAGTCGTTTGTCCCAAATGGAACAGACAAGCCATAAACTCCAGCTTCTTTCAATTTTTTAGAAGCTTCATAGAGTTGATCCCAAGTTTTAGGAACCTCAATATTATGTTCTTTTAACAAATCTGTTCTAACCCACATGACTTGTGCATGGGAATAAAGAGGAACAGAGTAGTAATCATTTCCGATTTTTGCTTCATTTAAGGCAGTTTCGTTAAATTTATCCTGTCCAATACGCTTGATAGAATCGTTTAGCGGAACCAAAGCATCTGAGTTTACCATTTCCATTACTTGGTTAGGAAGGGCTGTACTGATATCTGGCACATTTCCATTTGCTAAACCTGTAGTCCATTTAGTATAGAAGTCATTCCAAGAAAATGTTTCAATCTTGATTTTCGTTTTTGGATGTTTTTGCATGAAAGCATCTGCTGATTTTTGAATACTTTCTAAACGTGGCCCTTGAGTAAAGGAGTGCCACATTGTAATCTCACCAGATAATTCTGTCGGTGGTTCAGTGTCAGCTGTAGTTTCTTTCTTTCCTGAACAAGCTACTAAGGCAACAGCTGCTAGCGCAACTCCAGCTAAACATAAAAACTTTCTCATTTTTTTCATTGTTCTTCCCTTTCTACATTAAGAAATCGCAACTTTAAAGACAACTTTTTTAACAGGTTCATCATTTATACGAACCTTGGGTTGATGTAAATCTTCTGGAAAAGTGATAAGGCATTCACCAGCTCTCAAATGAACTAACTGTTCCACTTCCCCTGTGTATAATTCAATGTCTTTTTCTTCATCATATTCTTGGGTAACGCTTACATTTTCTGGCGACGTAACAGCCATGGCTTCTTCGTTTTCCAAAACTAAATGAATATCCAAATATTTTTGGTGAGTTTCAAAGAAGGCTCCTGCTTGACCGTCTGCTAGATAAGTAAAGCAATTCCCAAATAATCGATCACCATCGATATCAATCGGACCTTCTGTTAAATTTTCTAGTCCTGTTTTTTCTAGAAAATCTATTAATGTTGCAAAATGTGGATTTACTTTCACATAAGTTCCTAAACGACTGATTTTAGTAATAATCATACTCAATCCCCCTTTCTTTATTTTTTATTTAAGACCAGCAACGAAGCGTTCTGTAATCTCTTTTGGTCTAGTAATAGCGCCACCAACAACGATACCTCGCACTCCATATCCCAGGATTTGTTTGGCTTGTTCTGGTGTATGAATTTTCCCTTCTGCAATGACATCTACACCAGCATCACAGAGTTTTTTGATCAATTCAAAATCGGGACCATCCACTTTAGGACTGTAAGATGTGTATCCTGATAAAGTTGTTCCGACAAAGTCAATTCCTGCTTCAACAGCTGCCAATCCTTCTTCGAAAGTACTTGTATCAGCCATCAAGAGCTGGTTAGGATATTTCTCCTTAACCTGACGAATGAACTCTTGAATCTCCAAACCATCATAGCGTTCACGCTTGGTACAATCTAGAGCAATCACCTCTATATCAAGCTCTGCCAATTCATCAACTTCTTTCATAGTAGCAGTAATGAAGGGCTCTTGTGGTGGATAATCTCGTTTAATTATCCCAATGATTGGAAGGTTAGTAACCTCCTTGATTTCCTTGATATCGCGAACACTGTTTGCTCGGATACCAACTGCTCCACCTTGCTCAGCCGCTTTGACCAGCAAGGGAATGACTCCTCCCGCTTCTGTATAAAGCGGTTCGTGAGGAAGGGCCTGACAAGAAACGATGATTCCATCTTTGATTTGTGCAATCAAGGCTTCTTTAGTAATCTGTGGCATCCTCTTTCCTCCTTTTCTTTGTTTTTATGGGTTTATTATATATTATTTTTAAAGCGCTTTCAACACTTTGTGGTAGAATAGATTTCAGTTTCAAAAGTATTTTATAGAACAGCTGTTTCTGAAAGTAGTTTCAGAGAAGTCATCTATCTTATACTCTTAGAAAATCTCTTCAAACCACGTCAACGTTGCCTTGTCGTATATATATGTTACTGACTTCGTCAGTTCTATCTGCAACCTCAAAACAGTGTTTTGAGCAACCTGCGGCTAGTTTCCTAGTTTGCTCTTTGATTTTCATTGGGTAACTTCTAAAACTAATTTCCAGTTTTGGGAGAGAGATGGAAGTTACTTTGAAAAGTTACGCTTTTTTCCGAATAAATAGATAGAACCATCGAATCTAACAAAATTAGATTTCAAACTATGGTATAATAGAAGGAGGGAATGGATGATTCTCAGACATCCGGGCATCAGCCCAACCAATGACTTGGTAGCTAAGAAAATCTTTAGCAATCCAGAAATCACTTGTCAATTTATACGTGATATGTTAGATTTACCAGCAAAAAATGTGACTATTTTGGAGGGAAGTAACATTCACGTCTTGCCTTCCGTACCATATTCAGCCCAAGATTTCTATACCAGCATAGACGTTTTAGCTGAACTAGATAATGGGACACAGGTTATCATTGAGATTCAGGTACATCATCAGAATTTTTTCATCAATCGTTTGTGGGCTTATCTGTGCAGTCAGGTCAATCAAAACATAGAAAAAATTCGTCAGCAAGAGGGCAATACTCATCAGAGTTACAAACATATTGCCCCAGTATACGCTATCGCAATCGTGGATAGTAATTACTTCTCGGATGATTTGGCTTTTCACAGTTTTAGTATGCGCGAAGACATGACAGGTGAGGTCTTAACCATCACAAACAATGGACAAGAAAACCATCTAGTTAAGATGGCGTTCTTGGAATTAAAAAAATACAAAGAAACCAGCAAAGACGAGGTTCGCAAGCCGTGGTTGGAGTTTTTCGGTAATAAACCCTTTACCCAGGAACCCGAGCGAGCCATCAGCCAGGCAGACCAACTGCTAGACTACAAGAGCTGGTCCGAGGAGGACAGGAAAATGTTTAGTCAATTACGTATGCGTGAAGAACAGGCATTATTGGCTCATGATTATGCTTTGGAAACTGCTAGGGCAGAAGGGATTGAACAGGGGTTGGAACGTGGTATTGAACAGGGACTGGAGCGTGGAAAAGTTGAAGGAAGTTTGTCTATGCTACTAAATCTAGTCCGTCAAGGTCTTTTGCCTTCTGAAGTTGCCAGTCAACAGTTGGGTATGACTGTCGCTGAGTTTGAAGAACTATTAAAAGAGCATCATAAATAAGAACTAAAAAATATAGAGAAACCAGCAAAGATAAGGTTCGCAAGCCGTGGTTGGAGTTTTTGTAAATCATTAAATCAATGACAGATTTTTCCGTAATAGATGGAAGAATCTGTTTTTTTTAGTTATGCTAGATGTGGGCTCTGAAATAGTAAGATATAGTGTATTGAAATAAGATATGAACAAAGAAATTAGGAAAGTCAAATTATAGTTAAATGAAATAAAAACTGAACAAATTGATTGCGGAATTCAAACTAATTTCTAACAATATTTTAGAAAACTCGGTGGACTATTCCAGATTCAATCTACTATAATTTCTAGAAATTTTTTAGAATCCGCAGTGTGCTATTTTAGATTCAATAAATTGTGCTTTTAGAAACAAAAAAGAGCATTTCCGCTCTTTCTTCTCCTATTCAATCTTATTTTGTTGCTTCTTTCTTTTGGAAAGTGGTTTGGTAATTTACTTTAATCGTTACTGTCATGTGAGAGTCCTCGTTTCTTTTTGATGACTCTAGTATAAGGGTCAAACCTGAAAGCTAGCTTAAGATTTCCTTAGAGAAAGCTTATACTCAATGAAAATCAAAGAGCAAACTAGGAAACTAGCCGCAGGCTGTACTTGAGTACGGCAAGGCGACGTTGACGTGGTTTGAATTTGATTTTCGAAGAGTATTAATCTAGATGTTCTTTCTTTTCCAAATGAAGAGCAATCATGCGCCACTCTGGATCCTCTTGCCAGCCTTCTATAGAACTAATGTAGCTAGCAACCTTTCTAGCTTCTTCTAAAATCGGAAAATCTTCGATAATATCAGCCACTTGGAATTCTGGGAGACCTGACTGTCTGGTTCCAAAAATCTCACCCGATCCGCGCATTTTCAAATCTTCCTCCGCAAGGACAAATCCATTGGTGGTTTCCGTCATGATGCGCATGCGGTCTTTCCCAGAATCAGTCTTGGGATTGGCAACGAGAACTGCATAAGACTGCTTATCTCCCCGACCAACACGACCTCTGAGCTGGTGAAGCTGGCTAAGACCAAACCGATCGGCATCCATGATAATCATAACGGTCGCATTGGGAACGTTGACCCCAACCTCAATAACCGTCGTCGAAACCAGAATATCTGTTTTTCTCTCTTTAAAATCCTGCATAATCTGGTCTTTTTCGTCACTCTTCATCTTACCATGTAGAAGAGCCACTTCTGCCTTACCAGCAAAATGAGCCGTCAACTCTTCTGATAAGGCAATGGCATTTTTCAAATCCAGAGCTTCTGATTCTTCAATCAAAGGAGAAATGACATAGGCTTGAGAACCTTTTTGGATTTCTCCTTCTAACCAAGTCAAGACCTGAGGCAATTGCTCATGTTTGATCCAGCGAGTCACAATAGGCTTTCGCCCTGCTGGCATCTGGTCAATAATGGAAACATCCATATCGCCAAAGGCTGTGATAGCCAGCGTCCGTGGAATAGGAGTCGCTGTCATCATGAGAACATCTGGATTGTCGCCTTTTTCCCTTAGAATACGCCTTTGCCCCACACCAAAACGGTGCTGCTCATCGATGATAATCAAACCCAGGCGATTATAATCCACCCCATCCTGAATCAGAGCGTGGGTTCCGATAATCAAATCAGCATCACCCTTGGCAATAGTCTCCAAAACTTCTCTCTTTTCTGCAGCTTTCAAGGAACCTGTCAAAAGAGCCAGTTTCAAGTCTGGAAAGAGGTTCTGTAAACTCTCAAAGTGTTGCTCTGCGAGGATTTCTGTTGGTACCATTAGGGCAGCCTGATAACCAGCTGTCACCGCCGCAAACATAGCCAAGCCAGCAACTACTGTTTTTCCGCTCCCCACATCCCCTTGTAGGAGACGATTCATGTGGTGGTCCGACTTCATGTCAGTCAAAATTTCCTGTAAACTCTTTTCTTGAGCTTGAGTCAGGGCAAATGGCAGACTTTCTTTAACAGCTGACACTTTTTCCTGAGACCAGTCCAGAACCAGACCGCTTCCCTGAACTCTATTTTCAGATTTGAGCGTTTGCAATTGCATTTGGAAATAAAAGAGTTCCTCAAACTTGATACGGCGAAGAGCCTGCTTGTATTCTCCCAAATCCTTTGGAAAATGCATAGCTCGGACTGCCTGACAACGGGACATGAGTTTGTATTTGTCCAGCAAAGACTGGGGAAGATTTTCCTCAATCAAGAGGTCCAATCCCTGATCAAAAGCCGTCTTAATAACCTTGACCAGACTGGCCTGACTGATTCCCTGAGCCAAGCGATAAACAGGTTGGAGGTCATCTTCCACCTGAGCTAGGACCTTCATCCCAGTCAAACTAGCCTTGGCACGGTCCCATTTTCCAAAGACGGCAAGAGTTGCTCCCAACTCTATCTTATCAGCCAGATAGGGCTGGTTAAAGAAATTCACCGCAAAAACGACTTCTCCCTGCTTGAGGCTAAAGCGTAGGCGATTACGCTTGAAACCATAGTACTGGACACTAGCAGGAGTCACGACTTGACCAGAAAGAACCGCCTTTTCACCGTCTTCCAGTTCCAGCACTTGCTTTGTCTTGAAGTCTTCATATCGGAAAGGAAAGTAGAGCAAGAGGTCTTGCAAGTTTTCAATTCCTAGTTTGGCGTATTTTTCTGCTGACTTTGGTCCCACACCAGGTAAGACATGCAAGGGTTGATGTAGATTCATGCTCCACTCCTTTCTTTTCTAATAATATTCTCTCGGAATGCGGTCGCTGAGAAGACAAACCACTTCATAGTTAATAGTTCCACGGTAGGTCGCTACCTGAGTAGCTGTGATCTCCTTGCCCCCGTTAGAACCAATCAAAGTTACCTTGGTTCCCAGCGGATAAAGCTTAGGCAGACGAATGGTGATTTGGTCCATAGATACTCGCCCAACGATTGGGCAAGCTTGCCCATCTACCAAGACAGCGAAATTTTGCATATCTCGTGTCCAACCATCCGCATAGCCGATTGGCACGGTCGCGATGACTTGCTCGCTATCCGCCTGATAGGTAGCTCCGTAGCCCATACAAGCTCCAGCTGAAACTGTCTTGACATGAACCAGAGCAGATTCCAAGGTCAAGGCTGGTTTCAAGTCATAGGGCAAGTCCAAGACCTCTCCGCTAGGGTTAAGACCATACATAGCATCTCCCATACGGACCGCATTGAAAATAGTCTCTGCATGCCAAAGAGTCGTTGCAGAATTGCTAGCATGAACCAGCTCTGGAAGACCTTTCATACTGGCTAAAATAGTTTTAAACCGTTCTAACTGGGCATTAAAGTAGTCATCTGATTCCTCGTCTGCAGTAGCAAAGTGGGTAAAAATCCCTTCAACACGAGCACCATGTTGTTGGAGCAAGTCTTGAGCCTGCTCAGCCTCACAAGCCTCTCGAAAGCCAATTCGTCCCATGCCTGAGTCAATCTTGAGGTGGACTGTCAATCCAGTTAGGTCCGCTTCCTTATATAAGAGTGCTTGAATCCACTCCAGTCCAGCCACAGTCAAAGTGATATCGTATTCTTTAGCAAGAGCAACAGCTTCTAGATCAGAAACTCCTAAAATGAGGATTCGCTTGCTCAGTCCAGCCTGTCTGAGTTCAATGGCCTCATCAATATTGGAAACGCAAAAACCATCAACATCATCTTGAATAGCCTTGGCAACGGAAACAGCCCCATGCCCATAAGCATTGGCTTTGACCACTGCCCACTTGATCGTTCCTTCAGGGATATGAGCCCCCATTTGCTGAATATTTTGTCGAATAGCTCCTAGATGAATCAGAGCCTTGGTTGGTCTATGTGGACTAGCTTTCATGATTTTCCTCCAAAATGACACTGGCTGTCACAAACTGATCGGTATGGCTGATAGACAGCCAAATCTTTCCTGAAAATGGTGACTGACTAAAATAAGGCGCCCCGCGTTCATTATTCAAGACTTCCAAATCCTGAAAAGCGAGCTTGCCAATGCCCGTTCCCATAGCCTTGGAAAAGGCCTCCTTAGCCGACCAGCGACCAGCCAAATATTCGATTTGTCTGCGCCCTTTAAGACTGTTAAACCGTTCCATTTCCTTAGCGGTCAGCACGCGCTTAGCAAAGCCTTCATGTCGTTTAACTGCGCTTTCTATCGAAGCTAATTCTTCTATGTCAATTCCGTGTCCAACTATCATTCTCATCAAAAGGAGTTGAGATTCCCCAACTCCATCCTTTTCACTTATTTTGTCAAGGTAGCGTAAATCTCTTCTACCAAGGCCTCTGTATTCTCCCAACCTAGGCAAGGATCGGTAATAGAGCAACCAAAGACCTCTGGTTGGTTTTGACGACCATCTGCTAGGTAAGATTCAATCATAAAGCCTCGAACCGTCTTTTTGATTTTCTCGTTCCAATCACGATTTTGCAAGGTCTGGCGAACAATTCGAATCTGCTCCATATATTGCTTGCCTGAGTTATCATGGTTAGTGTCAATGAGGATAAAGGGATTTTCAAGTCCCATGGCTTCATAGCGTTCAATGGCATTTAGCAAGGTTTCATAGTAAAAGTTAGGCTCATTTTTCCCATACTCATTGACTGCACCACGAAGGATGACGTGAGCCAAGGGATTTCCTGAAGTCTCAACTTCTTGCCCATGGAAAAGGAAGGTCTGTTTATTTTGAGCGGCATAGATGCCATTAAACATAACACCAAGATTTCCAGAGGTTGGATTTTTCATTCCGACTGGTGCATCAATTCCTGAAGCCACAAAGCGGTGCTCTTGGTCTTCCACAGAACGAGCCCCAACAGCATGGTAGCTGACCAAATCATCTACCAATACCAGATTTGACGGATAAAGCATCTCATCTGCCGTTGTCAAACCAGTCTCTGTAATCACACGATAGTGCAACTGGCGCACAGCCTGCAAGCCATTGATCAGACTTGGAGCCTTAGAAGTATCCGGTTGGTGAACCAAACCCTTATAGCCATCTCCGTTGGTACGAGGTTTAGCTGTATAAACACGCATAACCATGAAAATCTTGTCCGCCACCTTCTTTTGCAAGGCGGATAAACGGCGGGCATATTCCAAGACAGCCTCTTCATTATCAGAAGAGCACGGACCAATCACCAAAAGGATCCGGTCATCTTCTCCTGAAATGATGTCTGCCAATTCTCTATCACGGCGCTCCTTTAGTCGCAAGGCTTCCGCAGACAATTGGGTTTCTGCCTTGATTGCTTCAATATCGATTTCTTGACCTTTTTCAATAAATGCCATCTTATTCTCCTAGCGTTTGGTAGATTTCTCTGACAAGGGCTTCCGTATTCTCCCAGCCCAGGCAAGGGTCCGTGATAGACTTGCCAAATACTTCCGGTTCGTTCTGACGGCCGTCTTCTAGATAAGACTCAATCATAAAGCCACGAACGTACTGCTTGATTTTTTCATTCCAATCACGGTTAATCAAGGTCTGGCGGACAATTCGAATCTGATCCATATATTGCTTACCAGAATTGTCATGATTGGTGTCCACAATGATAAAAGGATTTTCCAAGCCCATTTTCTCATATTGAGCAATAGTATCCATCAAATTATCATAGTAGTAGTTAGGAATATTCTTACCATATTCATTGATTGCTCCACGAAGAATGGCGTGCGAAAGCGGGTTCCCAGTTGTTTCCACTTCTTTTCCTAGGAAAAGGAAACTTTGTTTGTTTTGAGCAGCATAAATCCCATTAAACATAACATTGAGATTTCCAGATGTCGGATTTTTAAAACCAGTTGCGAAATCTGCCCCACTTGCCACAAAGCGGTGTTGCTGGTCTTCAACTGAACGGGCACCAACCGCCATGTAAGAAATCAAATCATCTACAAGCGGAAGATTTTCAGGATAAAGCATTTCATCAGCTGTTGTCATACCTGTTTCTGTGATAACACGATAATGAAGATGGCGAACGGCTTTGATTCCATTGATAAGACTAGGCGCTTCTGTCGCATTAGGCTGGTGAATCAAGCCCTTATAGCCATCTCCGTTGGTACGAGGTTTGGCAGTGTAAACACGCATAACCATAAAGATACGGTCTGCCACTTCTTCTTGCAAAGCTGCCAAACGCTTAGCGTATTCAAGAACAGCTTCTTCATTGTCAGATGAGCATGGCCCGATTACCAAGAGAATTCGCTGGTCTTCTCCACGTATAATGGCTTCTAGCTCTTGATCGCGCTGAGATTTTCTCTCCAAAGC
Source organism: Streptococcus sp. CL6.22 (assembly GCF_049738055.1). GTDB lineage: Bacteria > Bacillota > Bacilli > Lactobacillales > Streptococcaceae > Streptococcus > Streptococcus mitis_DJ. Next base: position 90,712 of record NZ_JBKOTV010000007.1, read on the forward strand.
TTGGCCTTCTAATTTTGATAAGGCACGAACTTCTTCAATATTAATTTTAGGACTTTTTGCTGTAAATACCATAACTCATCTCCTTATAAATCAAACGGATACCAAGTAAAAATTTACTTTTCACAAGGTATCCGCCTCTAAACTATCTCATTTTATTGTCTTTTACCGTGACAGTTTTTAAACTTCTTACCAGAACCACATGGGCAAAGTTCATTCCTTCCAATCTGGCTCAAATCCAAATCTTCTGGTATATTTGCTTGGTGGGCAGCGATATTGCGGGTCGCTGTTGTACTGATATGGTGTTCTGCTTGTGGTCTTTCTTGTTCATGAATTTGTGCTTTCATCATCAAGCGTGTCACATCAAACTCAATCGAACCAATCATGTCATTAAACATACGGAAACCTTCTGCCTGATACTCAACAACAGGGTTGTTCTGAGCATAGCCACGAAGTCCAACCGCGTTACGCAATTGATCGAGGGCATCGATATGGTCTGTCCACTTGTTATCTACCACTCGTAGAATCAAAACTTTTTGGAATTCTTTAACTGCTTCTTCATCGCGTAGTTTTGAAACCTGACTATCGTAAACTTGCAAAGCACGTTGGAAGAGCTCTTCCTTGATGGCCTTATCAGACAAGCCTGACAAGTCTTCCATAGTAATAGAATCTTCTGGAAGCAAGTTGTACTTAGCAAAGTTCAAAATTGCCTCTAGTTTTTCATCTTGTTTGGCACGCGCATGACCATCAACGACACGACCAATCGTGCGTTTGATCATAGCCTGAATTTCAGGTGCCAAGTCACGATCTGCAGTGATAACATCGTAACGTTGAGCGTAGATAATCTCACGTTGTTCACGCATGACGTCATCGTATTGAAGGACTTGTTTACGGGTATCGTAGTTATTTCCTTCGACACGTTTTTGCGCCGCTTCAACTTGACGTGTCAACATACGAGACTCAATGGCCTCCTCAGACATGTTGAGACGTTCAAAAATTCCCTTCAAGCGTTCAGAACCAAAACGTTTCATCAAGTCATCTTCAAGAGATAGGTAGAATTGTGACTCACCTGGGTCTCCTTGACGACCTGAACGTCCACGAAGCTGGTTATCGATACGACGGCTTTCATGACGTTCTGTACCAATAACACAAAGTCCACCCAATTCGCGAACCCCTTCACCAAGCTTGATATCAGTACCACGACCGGCCATGTTGGTTGCGATAGTAACGGCACCACGTTGACCAGCATTCATGATGATTTGGGCTTCTTTATAGTGGTTTTTGGCATTCAAGACTTCGTGAGGAACACCAGCTGCGACCAATTTCTTAGAAATGTAGTCACTGGTTTCAACCGCAACTGTACCGACCAAGACAGGTTGACCTTTTTGGTAACGAGCCTTAACGTCTTCGACAACCGCCTTAAACTTAGCCTCAATACTTGCATAAAGAAGGTCTGAGTGGTCAATACGTTGAACAGGACGGTTTGTTGGGATCGGAATAACACGAATGTTGTAGATTTCACGGAATTCTTCTTCCTCAGTCTTACCTGTACCTGTCATACCAGACAATTTCTTGTACATACGGAAGAGGTTTTGGTAAGTGATTGAGGCAGATGTCTTAGTTTCATCCTGAATTGGCACACCTTCTTTAGCTTCAATAGCTTGGTGCAATCCATCAGAATAACGACGACCTTCCATGGTACGACCTGTAAATTGGTCAACGATCAAGATTTCTTGTTCTTCGCTCACCACATAGTCAATATCGAGAAGCATAATGTAGTTGGCACGAAGGGCGTTATCGATAAAGTGAGTAAGAGCTACGTTTTCGATGTCATAGAGATTGTCAAGCTTGAAGTAGCTTTCAGCCTTGTCAATCCCTGAATCAGACAAACCAATAGTCTTAGACTGCACATCGATGATATAGTCGTCTTTGTCCAAAGATTTTACATAGTGGTCTGCCATGTGATACAACTGACTAGTTTCAACTGCGTTAGCACCTGATACGATCAAAGGTGTACGCGCCTCGTCAATCAAGATTGAGTCAACCTCATCGACCAAGGCATAGTTAAGCGGACGTTGTACCATGTTTTCAGCGCGAACGACCATGTTATCACGAAGGTAGTCAAATCCAATTTCTGAGTTGGTTGAGTAGGTAATATCACACTCATAGGCTTCTTTTTTCTCCATTGGAGACTTGGCAGCCAAGTTAATCCCTACTGACAAACCAAGCCATGAGTACAATTCACCCATCTCAGTCGCGTCACGTTCTGACAAGTATTCATTGACCGTAACTACGTGAACCCCTTTACCTGAAAGGGCATTGAGGTATACCGGCATGGTCGCAGTCAAGGTTTTTCCTTCCCCTGTACGCATCTCTGGCACGTCACCATGGTGAAGAACGATTCCCCCCATGACCTGAACCTTATATGGGAAGAGGCCTAGGACACGTTTGGCACCCTCACGGACAACCGCAAAAGCTTCATAAAGCAATGAATCCAGTGATTCTCCATTTTGATAACGTTCTTTAAATTCAACTGTTTTTGCTTTTAGTTGGTCATCAGTCAAAGCAGCCATTTGGTCTTCGTATTTGAAAACCTTGTCAGCCATCTTTTCCAGACGACGGATTTCTCCTTTATCATTTTCGATAATTGTTTTTAAAATATTAGCCATGTTTTTCCTTACTTTAAATTCCGAATATTTTAGAATGTTCTTTTAATTTTAGCACAATTACTGATTATTTTCAAGGAAGAATCCCCATTTTGAAAAGGAAAAAGAGGCTAGTTTCCAAGCTAACCTCTCTGACTTTTATGATGATTTAATTGCCAACAAAAATCGGCAAAATCGCAAATAGGATAAATAGATTTATCCAAAGAGAAAAACAGCAGATCAATCCAAAAACAAAGAGACTGACTTTCTTGGACAGCAAGGCCATCAAAATCGACATAATTCCAAAAACTAGTAAAACTTTCTGTATGCTGAAGAGGTCAATCTTTCCCCCCAGAATCGGACTGCCCCAAGGAAGAAAGAAGAAAGCAATCCAGATCAACAGAACTAAACCAATATAGAATTTAGAATATTGTGTAATAAATGATTTTAGACGTGTCATAAGCTACCTCCTATCAATAAAAACCATATAAATCAATACCTTCCACCTTTTGACTTCCCTAGTTCTCGTCTCAAGCGAAACATGTTTTTGAAAAAGATATAGTCTAACCAGTCACTGCCTAGAGATAAGACTATCAAAAGCAACCAAACACCCCAAGTACTAGCATCTGATACATAATTTAGAACAAAAGGGAAAAATAAGAATGAAAAAATTGTCATATCCAAGCTAAACAGAGCTAAAAGGGAAATATAAATCCAGTAGAAATAGTAGATAATGGGGAAAAACTTACTGTTTCTATCAGCATTATCTATCCAATAAAAAAAGTAAAAGCAAGGAAATAAGAGTATCAAATGAAACCAATTAAACGACAGTTTCATCATCGACACCTCCTCTTTAAAATTGTTTTCTTTAGTTTCATTCTATTAAATGTTCTTACCAATATAAATCAATGCTTTCCACCTTTAGACTTCCCCAGTTCCCGTCTCAAGCGAAGCATTTTTTTGAAAAAGATATAGGTTAACCAAGAACTGGAAAAAGCAATAAGTAGTAATAATAGCCAAATGCCCCAAGACTTGATGTCTGCCACATTTCTCAATAGGATATTGAAAAACAAGACTGAAAAAACTGTCCAAGCAAGGCTAAAAAGAGCATAGAGGATGATGTAAATCCAGTAAAAATAGTAAAAAATTGGGAAAAATTTACTATCTCTGTTGGCCTTTTCAATCCAGCTGAAAAAGTAAAAACAGGGTAATAAGATTAACAATTTAAACAAATGTTCCATCATCAACACCTCTTTTTGATAGCGCTTTCTTCAACTTCATTTTATCAAAAAAATCTGGAAATGTCATTCCAGATTCTGCTTTTTTATTTACGTTTTCTTGCGATGAGATGGATTGGAGTCCCCTCAAAAACAAAGGCCTTGCGAATTTGATTTTCCAAGAAACGTAGGTAAGAAAAGTGCATAAGTTCTTCTTCATTGACAAAAATGACAAAGGTTGGTGGTTTTGTTGCCACTTGGGTCGCATAGAAAATCTTAAGACGTTTTCCTTTGTCTGTCGGTGTTGGGTTGATGGCAATGGCATCCATAATGACATCGTTCAAGACAGCTGATGGAATACGTGTGTTTTGACTTTCACTGATTTGTTTGATCATCTCAGGCAGTTTGTGAAGACGTTGCTTGGTCAAGGCTGATACAAAGATAATCGGTGCGTAAGGTAGATATTGGAACTGCTCACGGATATCTTCTTCCCAGTTTTTCATAGTGTGATTGTCTTTTTCAAGCGTATCCCACTTGTTGACCACGATAATCATCCCTTTACCGGCTTCATGGGCAAATCCTGCGATACGCTTGTCGTATTCACGAATACCCTCTTCCGCGTTTATGACCATCAAGACCACATCTGAGCGGTCAATAGCACGCATGGCGCGCATAACAGAGTATTTCTCGGTATTTTCATAAACCTTACCAGATTTACGCATACCAGCCGTATCAATCATGGTAAACTCTTGACCATCTGTATCTGTAAAGTGGGTATCAATAGCGTCACGCGTTGTTCCAGCAACAGGACTAGCAATGACACGGTCTTCTCCCAAGATAGCATTGATCAAACTTGACTTTCCAACGTTTGGACGACCAATCAAACTAAACTTAATGACATCTGGATTTTCTTCCTCATATTCATTTGGAAGATTTTCTACGATGGCATCTAGCACATCCCCTGTACCAATCCCATGGACAGATGAGATAGGCAGTGGTTCACCCAAACCGAGGGCATAGAAATCATAGATATCATTTCGCATCTCAGGGTTGTCCACCTTGTTCACTGCGAGGATAACTGGTTTGTGGGTCTTATAAAGCTTACGGGCTACGTATTCGTCCGCATCGGTAATTCCTTCCTTACCAGACACGACAAAGACGATAACATCTGCTTCTTCCATGGCAATTTCTGCCTGGTGCTTGATTTGTTCCATGAAAGGAGCATCGACATCATCGATTCCTCCTGTATCAATCATGCTAAAAGAACGATTGAGCCACTCACCCGTTGCATAGATACGGTCACGTGTCACTCCTTCGACATCTTCTACAATGGAGATTCGCTCACCAGCGATCCGATTAAATAGGGTTGATTTCCCAACATTGGGACGTCCTACAATGGCAATAGTTGGTAGGGCCATAATTTCTCACTTTCTACAATAACTTCTTCTGTTCAAGATTTTTTCTAGTTGAGCTTGGTTCTGCTTGACCAAACTGTTCTGCTAGACGCTGACTCCAGCTTGTGGTCGCACGCGCCCCAGCATAGTCCGCCTGTACACGGTCATAAGCTTGGATTGCATCAGTTGACTGTTCTCGGTATTCTTCCTCAAATACTACTTGATGCAATGGCAAGCGAGGTTTGACTTCATGTTCTTCATTTGGCACACCTAGCGCCATCCCAAAGACAGGATAGGTGTAGTCAGGCAGGTTAAAAAGCTCTGTCACTTCTTCGGACTTGTATCGAACCAAGCCAATAATGACACCACCATAGCCCAAGCTTTCAGCTGCCAGCAGGGCATTCTGTCCAGCAAGAGCCGCATCGACCGAACTAATCAAAAGACCTTCTACACCTTGGGGTTGGAATGAGTCTGTATGAAGTCGGGCTCCCTTTTCCGCTCGGTTCAAATCTCCGACAAAGAGAAGGAAAACAGCTGACTGGCGAATGGCTTCTTGAGGCACCAATTCATATAAAGTCTCTTTCTTTTCTTGACTTCGTACCACAATCACAGAGTAGGATTGGAAATTCTTCCAAGACGAGGCCATTTGGGCTGCTGTCAGGATTTCAGTCAAGTCTTCCTGAGGAAGGGCTTGCTCTTTAAACCTGCGCACTGAAGTATGAGCCTTCATTAATTTGATTGTTTCTGTCATCGACGGTTTACTCCTTCTAAACGAGTCTCCTCTGCCAAATAACGGATGCGTTCCATGACGCGTCTGGCTTCCCAGGTTTCGTCATTTCCATGTTTCCCTTTAGCAAAATGCTGCTCCAATTCTTCAAAGTTGAAGTTGGAGGTGAAAAAGGTCGGTAAATTTTCCTGCATCCGATATTGGAGAATGACTTGCAGGATTTCATCCCGCACCCAAGCTGTTGATTGCTCGGCACCAATATCATCTAAAATCAGGACTTCAGAAAGCTTAATCTCATCCACCAAGGTCTTGACATTGCCATCACCGATAGCATTTTTGACATCGATGACAAAGCTAGGATAGTGGAGAAGAGTGGAGGAAACACCACGTTTTTCTGATAAATCATGGGCTAAGGCAGCCACCATGAAACTTTTACCCACACCAAAGTCTCCATATAAGTAAAGACCTTTTCGCATAGCTGGATATTGCTCCACGAAGGCTAATAGCTTTTCAAAAACTGGCAAGCGCCCCAAATCATCCAAATCTACTTGAGCTAAACTAGCTTTCTTAAGACTGGCTGGCAGATTGATTAACTTGAGACGATTCTTAATAGCCGCTTCTTTTTCCGCTGCGATTAGTTCAGGAGTTTCTTCATAAGAAACGTCCGCATAACCATGATTCATAACCAAAATCGGCTTGTAGCCTTTGGCAATATAATCCGTATCCCCACGTAGAAACTTGTCACGCTCGGTAATGTACTGGTTAAATTTGGAGATACTGCGATTCAATTCCTCTGGGCTGAGGGATTCTTGCTGGATAAAGGCCGCAACATCAGGGTCCTTCATGATTTTCTGGACCAAATCTTGATAATGAAAACGGCTAGGTTGACGCTTGAGTACGTCTCCGACACTTTCCATCTAATCTCCTCCTTTTTCTAATCGAGCTAATAGTTCTTGTTTCTTACGTTCTAGTTCCAGACGAGTTTCCTCGCTGGTTTCATTCTTATAATCTGGATTGCTCCACTTGGGTACATTGGACTTAGCAGGACCGGGTTTACTGCCTTTTTGAGCCTGACTCTTCTGCCCACGCTCACGGATTCGCATGACTGCTTCTTCTGCCGAATGAATCTTTTGATAGGCATAGTCATTGGCTACTTTCATGGCATATTTCTCGTTGATGTTTGCCGAATCCACCTTATTAAAGGTCAATAAGAGAATAATATTAATAACTTCGTCCAGCAAGCCCAAACCAGCCATTTGTTGCAAGAGTTCTCTTTCTGTTTGGGTAATGGTCCCCTTGCGTGTCTGCTTGATTTCTGCTAAGAACTGCAGGGCCGTTTTACTTTTGGCTTCTTTGATAATGGTCGTTTCCTTAGGACTAAAGTCAGAGGAAACAGGTTTTTGAGCGATTTTTTCCCGCATGCGTTTGGTTGAAATAACCTGGGAAACAGCTGTTGACTTAGCCAGTTGATAGGTCTCAAACCAAGTCCATTTCTTCTCCTCGGCAATGGCAAAGAGGTTTAAGACATCGGACTTCTCATCCGCAAAACGAAGCCCATCTCGAGCCATAAGCTGACGAAAATGGTCCAAGTCAAAATCGTTGGCCACTTTCTTCTTGAGACCAAGGTCTTCTTGACTTCCCAGTTCTGCCAAGTCTGGAAAGACTTGATTGAGTGAGACAGGTATTTCTTCTCCCTCAGCACTCTCAACTTTCAAATCCTCCACAGCTGCATCGCCAATTTTTTTCTCCAAAAGTCTGCGATAAACAGGATGTTCCAAGAAGTCCTGAGTCGAGAGAGGAGTATTGATAGCTAGCTTATAGATATCACCCTTTTGATAGAGGGTCAAGAGATTAAAAGCAGATAGGATTTTCAGGGATTTTATCAGTCTATCCATCCCAAAGTTTAGATGGTTGAGAATGTTTGAAAAGAGGTGTTCCTTTCTGCCATTATCCCAAAAACTGATGGTATAAAGATAAAGGCTCAGTGCCTCCTGACCGATAATCGGGAGGTAGCACTGTACCAGAGATGAGGTATCTTGCGACACCCGATTATTCTTTAGATAAGAAAAACGGTCAATTGGCTTCATTTATCTTTCCTTTTTCTTTTTAGAGGACTGGGTGATTTGTTGGAGCAAGCTCTCTAGCTCACTGACATCCTTAAAACTACGATAGACACTGGCAAAACGTACATAGGTAATCTCATCTAACTCAGCCAACTCCTCCATGACGAGTGAACCAATGTCCTCACTTTGAATTTCATTTTCATTTCGACCACGGAGTTTCTGTTCGATACGATTGACTACCATGTTGATTTCATCACTTGACACAGGACGTTTCTGGGCTGAGCGGATAATTCCATTAAAGATTTTATCTCTGGAGAATTGTTCCCGTGTGCCATCTTTTTTAACAACCACTAAGGTTCTTTCTTCTACTCGTTCGTAGGTTGTAAAACGGTGTTGGCATTCATCGCACTCACGTCTTCTACGAATGGTGTTCCCTTCTTCTGCTTGGCGACTATCGATAACACTTGACTTGGTAGCCCCACATTTTGGACAACGCATCCTTTCCCTCCTTATCGTTTTCTTTTCATTATACCATTTTTTAAACGATTCCCAAAACAATTCTTCTTTTTGCTTGACAAGTTTTTTGTTTTGTTGTATTATTTAATTAAGACAAAGAGATAAAAGAAAGGAGACCAAGATGTCCTGGACATTTGACAACAAAAAACCCATCTATTTACAGATTATGGAGAAAATCAAGCTTCAGATTGTTTCCCATACACTGGAACCCAATCAACAACTTCCAACCGTGAGAGAGCTGGCTAGCGAGGCCGGTGTCAATCCAAACACCATCCAAAGAGCCTTGTCAGACCTCGAACGAGAAGGATTTGTCTACAGCAAGCGCACAACTGGACGATTTGTGACTGAAGATAAAGAGCTGATCGCCCAATCACGCAAACAATTATCGGAAGAAGAATTGGAACACTTCGTTTCCTCCATGACCCATTTTGGCTATGAAAAAGAAGAACTACCAGGCGTAGTCGGCGATTATATTAAAGGAGTTTAAGCCTATGTCATTACTAGCATTTGAAAATGTATCCAAATCTTATGGAGCAACCCCAGCCCTTGAAAATGTTTCTCTTGACATCCCCGCTGGAAAAATTGTTGGTCTCCTTGGGCCAAACGGTTCAGGAAAAACAACCCTGATTAAACTAATCAACGGCCTCTTGCAACCAGATCAAGGACGTGTCCTGATCAACGACATGGATCCAAGCCCAGCAACCAAGGCTATCGTAGCTTATTTGCCGGATACGACCTATCTCAATGAGCAAATGAAGGTCAAAGAAGCCCTAACCTACTTTAAGACCTTCTATAAAGATTTCAATCTTGAACGCGCCCATCATCTGCTTGCAGATCTGGGCATTGATGAAAATAGTCGTCTCAAGAAACTATCAAAAGGGAACAAGGAAAAGGTCCAACTAATTTTAGTTATGAGCCGTGATGCTCGTCTCTACGTTTTAGACGAACCCATTGGTGGGGTGGACCCAGCAGCCCGTGAGTATATCCTCAATACCATTATCAACAACTACTCCCCAACTTCTACCGTTTTGATTTCTACCCACTTGATTTCTGATATCGAGCCAATCTTGGATGAAATTATCTTCCTCAAAGATGGAAAAGTCGTTCGTCAAGGTAATGTAGACGATATTCGCTATGAGTCAGGTGAATCCATTGACCAACTCTTCCGTCAGGAATTTAAGGCCTAAGCAAAGGAGATTATTATGTTTTGGAATTTAGTTCGCTACGAATTTAAAAATGTTAACAAGTGGTATTTAGCCCTTTACGCTGCCGTGCTAGTTCTTTCCGTTCTCATAGGAATGCAAGTACACTACTATAATTATGTATCTTTCAAAGATAGCCAACCTGTCTTACTTTTCTTTCTGGCTCTCGTCTTTGGTGGATTGATGATTACACTTGGGATTTCAACCATTTTCTTGATTATTAAACGATTCAAAGGTAGTGTCTATGACCGACAAGGCTATCTGACCTTGACCTTGCCAGTTTCTGAACACCATATCATCACAGCCAAATTAGTTGGAGCCTTCATTTGGTCTATCCTTAGCTCCACTGTACTAGTTCTAAGCGCTTTTATTATTGTTACCATAACGGTTCCAGAATGGATATCAAATTCTGAGTTGATTCCACTTGTAGGAACATTCCTTCCTCAACTCTCTCTTATGGGGGTATCCTTCCTACTAAATACCATCTCAGGAATCCTCTGCATCTACTTGGCTATTTCCATCGGACAACTGTTCAATGAATACCGTACCGCACTCGCTGTTGCAGCCTACATTGGTATCCAAATCGTCATTGGATTTATTGAAGTCTTCTTCAATACCAGTACTAACTTCTATATTAATTCACTTGCAGGATTTAATGATAATTTCTATATGGGAGCAAGCGTAGGCATTGTTGAAGAACTCATATTCATAGCTATCTTTTACCTCGGAACCTACTATATCTTGAAAAACAAGGTTAATTTACAATAAAAAATGCCCAGCTAAAAAGCTGGGTTTTGATTTAACTCAATATCAAACTGGCTACAATAGGGCTGACAAAGACATAGAGAATACCGGTGACACCGATAGACAAACCACCCATGGCTCCTGCTACAGAACCGTATCGAAAGGCTGTGCCTGTTCCGACTGCGTGACCTGTTCCTCCAAGGGAAAGACCAACAGCTACTGGATCATCTATTTTCAACCACTTCAAAAGTGTTGGGCCGATGACACTGGTTAAAATCCCAGTCGCCACCACAACAACCAAGGTCACAGTCGTCAAGCCTTGCAATTTTTCTGTAATCCCAACTGCCATGGCGGTTGTTACTGACTTAGGAAAGAGAGAAATGGCTAGGAAAAAGTCCATTCCAAAAATCTTAGCTACAAGGGCTGTGAAAGAGGTATTGACCACTACCGCTAACAAACTACCAAAGAGAATACTCCGAGCATGGTGCTTCATCAAATGAAAACTCTTGTAAAGCGGAATCCCTAGAGCCACGGTCGATGGGACAATCAAGTTGTTCAAATAAACCCCACCTTGGTAGTAATCTTGGTAAGAAATACCCGTCACTTTTAGAAAGATGATAATGAAAACAGCTGACAAAAGTAAGGGCGTTGTCAAAGGATGGGGAAAACGTCTGTAAATCAACATCCCCACTAGATAAGCTAGGATAGATAATGCAATCCCAAACAGAGGATTGGATACAAATTCGCTCATTTGGCATCTCCTTTCTCATAATCTCCCTCAAATCGTCTCTTGATAAACTGAACCACTAGGGCAATAAGGATAATGTTGATGACAGCCGCAAAAAAGACAATCAAGACGATGGGTAAAAGATAAGGGGCAATCACATCAAACTTTTCCATGATACCCACTGCTGGCGGCAAAAAGAGAATGGTCATATTGGCCAGCAAGAAATTTCCAACCATGTTGACATGTCTGGTCCTTAGCCACTTGAACTGTAAGGCTAGAAAGAGAATAATCAAACCGATAATACTGCCTGGGATGGGCAGATGAAAGAAACTAGAAATTCCCTCTCCGATAAGAGAAATCACAAAGAGAATCATTAATTGAACATATAATTTCATCCTAAACTCCACGAAATAGACTTCTTGCATACCAGTTTACTCTTTTTTCAGAAAATTTCAAGGAAATATTGAAATTCTTCTCTCTTGCAAGGATTAGTTAAAAGTAGTATAATCATTGCATGCGCAATCATCTTGTGTTACAAAGATAATCAGTAATGACTTTGTGATTTTTACTTTTAAAAGAAAGGAGAAAGCAATGACCTATTTGGAAAAATGGTTTGACTTCAATCGGCGTCAGAAAGAAATCGAAGGTCTCTTAGAAGAGACCATTGCCCAGCAGAGTGACCAAAGTCTGACCTTGAAAGAGTTTTACCTGCTCTACTATCTGGACTTGGCCCAAGAAAAATCTCTACGCCAGATTGACCTGCCAGATAAACTTCATCTGAGCCCGAGCGCTGTTTCTCGGATGGTGGCTCGCTTGGAAGAGAAAAACTGCGGTCTACTTAGTCGCATGTGTTGTGATCAAGATAGACGTTCTAGCTTTATCTGCCTGACAAGTGATGGGCAAAAGACACTGGCCTCTCTACAGAAGGCTGTCGAAGAAAGCTTGGAAACAGGTTTGGATTTCTTGATTTAAGATGATTTTAGAAAAAAGTTGCGTGCGCAATCATTTTTCTTGACATTCTCTTTTACAAGGAGTAAAATAAAGTCATCATTAAACAAAGGAGTTTTTAAAATAATTGAAATTACCTATCTAGATGCCAGCAAGAACGAAAGAACTATAACGTTCGAATCTTATGACGACTTTGATCGTTCACAACAAGCTTGCCTTATCGGCCTCGCAGACTACTACCCAGTCCAAAAATTAACTTACAACGGTCATGATTTGGACTACCATGGGACTTATGGAGATGTCTTCTTCTATCTCATGAAACAAGATTTAAGCCAATATAATTAAAAAGGAGAAATACAATGGCAAAAGCAATTACAGATGCAACATTCGAACAAGAAACAAAAGACGGTTTAGTCTTGGTAGACTTCTGGGCAACTTGGTGTGGTCCATGTCGTATGCAAGGTCCAATCTTGGACAAATTGTCTGAAGAACTTTCAGAAGATGTCTTGAAAATCGTTAAAATGGACGTTGACGAAAATCCAAACACAGCTCGTGCCTTTGGAATCATGTCTATCCCAACTCTTCTCTTCAAAAAAGACGGCCAAGTGGTAAAACAAGTTGCTGGAGTACATACTGCAGAACAAATCAAGGCCATCGTTGCTGAATTGAGCTAATCACACGAGAGACCAAGTGCTTTATTTGGTCTCTTTTTTCTTGCCCTTTGCCATTTTTCAAAAAATATGCTAAACTGTAGGTAGAATATTACGATGTTTGGGACATGCCATCGCTAAAAAAAACCTCTACTTGGTATTTTTTAGCTCCCCTCAAGGGAGCTTTTTGCGTGCTCGGAACATTTCTCATTTTAGAAGGAGTACTATGAAACGTCATTCAGCCTTGGTCGTCTTTAGCGGCGGTCAAGATTCCACAACCTGCCTCTTTTGGGCTAAAGAACACTATGAAACAATCGAAGCCGTCACCTTTGCCTACGGCCAACGCCATCATCTTGAAATTCAAGTTGCTGAAGAAATCGCTAAGGAACAAGGTATTCGTCATCACATCCTAGATATGTCTCTGCTGGGACAAATCACTGAAAATGCCCTGACCTCTGATATGGAAATCGAGCAAAAAGAGGGAGAGCTTCCCAATACCTTTGTTGACGGCCGCAACCACCTCTTTCTATCCTTTGCAGCAGTTCTTGCCAAGCAACGTGGGATTAAAGATATCGTGACAGGTGTCTGCGAGACAGACTTCTCAGGCTACCCTGACTGTCGAGATGTCTTTGTCAAATCTCTCAATGTCACTCTCAACCTTGCCATGGATTACGACTTTGTTATCCAAACGCCTCTCATGTGGCTAGACAAGGCTGAAACTTGGGAATTAGCAGACCAACTCGGTGCCTTTGACTACGTTCGTGAGAAGACCTTGACCTGCTACAATGGGATTATCGGAAGTGGCTGTGGGGATTGTCCAGCCTGTCACTTACGTCAGCATGGTTTAGATGTTTATCTTTCACAGAAAGGAGAGGGCTAATGTTTTTTGCTCCCAAAGAAATCAAACAGGAAACTGGGGAGTCTCTCGTCTACAATCCTCACAGAACCTTAGTTTCAAAAGAATTCACTTTCGATGCTGCCCACCACCTCTTTCACTATGAAGGAAAATGTAAGTCCCTTCATGGCCACACCTATCATTTGCAGATTGCTGTCAGTGGATTTTTAGATGAACGTGGCATGACCTACGATTTCGGAGATATCAAAGCGATATACAAGAACTACTTAGAGCCCCACTTGGATCATCGCTATCTCAATGAGACCCTGCCCTATATGAACACGACTGCTGAAAATATGGTTTACTGGATTTTCCAAACTATGAGTCAAGAGTTGCCAGACGAGCGCGGTCTCCGTTTGGAATACGTTCGCCTCTATGAGACTCCGACTGCCTTTGCGGAGTTTAGACGGGAGTGGTTAGATGACTAGGGAACGTGTCCTCAAACTACCAGTTCTAGAAATTTTTGGCCCAACCTTTCAAGGCGAAGGCCGTGCAATCGGGCAGAAAACCATGTTTGTCCGCACTGCTGGCTGCGACTACCACTGCGACTGGTGCGATTCTGCCTTTACTTGGGATGGATCTGAAAAGCCAACTCGTATGACTGCTGACGAGGTTATTGCTACCTTGGATAAACTAGGAAGCTACGACTACGTAACCCTATCTGGGGGAAATCCTGCTATCCTAGCAGCCAACATGGCTGAGCTAGTAACCAAACTCAAGGAACGTGGTGTCACTCTAGCTGTTGAGACCCAAGGCTCCCGCTGGCAAAATTGGTTAAAAGACATCGACCAGGTCACTCTGAGTCCCAAACCTCCTTCATCCAAGATGGAAGTCAACTTTGAAACCTTGGACTTTGTCGTTTCCCAACTAGAGCCAGACAAGGTCACCTTTAAAATCCCTGTCTTTGACGATGTCGATTTGGCCTTTGCCAAAGGGATTCAAGAGCGCTACCAACCAGATGTTCTCTTTTTATCAGCAGGAAATCCTGAGCCCAAGGCTACGGGTAATATTGTCCAAGACCAACTGGACCGTCTCAAAGAACTCTGGGAACGCGTCGCTGCTGACGATAGCTGGGGCAATGTCCGCGTCCTTCCTCAACTCCATACCCTCCTCTACGACAACCAACGTGGTGTTTAAAATTAGAAAGAAAAAATCATGTCACAACAAGAAGAAATGAAAAACCTCAGCCTACTAGGCAACAAAGAAACCAACTACATTTTCGAGTATCAACCAGAAGTCCTCGAATCCTTTGACAATCGTCATGTGGAAAATGACTATTTCATCAAATTTAACTGTCCTGAATTTACCTCACTTTGCCCAATCACTGCTCAGCCAGACTTTGCGACTATCTATATTTCCTACATCCCTGACAAGCTCTGTGTGGAGTCAAAATCCCTCAAACTCTACCTCTTTAGCTACCGAAATCATGGAGATTTCCACGAAAACTGTATCAACACCATCGGGAAAGACTTGGTCAACTTGCTAGACCCTCGCTATTTAGAAGTCTGGGGAAAATTCACTCCTCGCGGTGGCATCTCAATTGACCCCTACTACAACTACGGTAAGCCTGGAACTAAGTATGAAGGCTTGGCAGAACAACGCCTCTTCCAACACGACCTTTATCCAGAGAAAATTGATAACCGTTAAACTCATACGAAAAAGCCCTGTTCCTCAAAATGAGGAGCAAGGCTTTTTGAATTTCAATTATTCTTCTGTCCCAAGGAAGTTTTTCGCAACGAGGGCTGCAAGAACACCACCAACGATTGGCGCAAGGATGAAAATCCAAACTTGTTGAAGAGCTGCGCCACCTACCAAGACAGCTGGTGCCAAGCTACGGGCTGGATTTACTGAAAGCCCAGTGATATTCAATCCAACAAGAATCATCGCCATCAAGGACAAACCAATTACCAAACCAGCAATCGCGCCATTTCCCTTGCTTGCTGATGTCACAGTCATGATAACCAAGACAAACAAGAAAGTTGCGATGACTTCAAATAAGAAACCACCAAAGACAGTGACACCGTTTGCCAAGGCATTTTCACCAAGACTAGCAGTTGACATGCCTGAGTTAGCCAAGAGGAAGAATACCGCAGCTGACGCAAGGAAAGCTCCAACAACCTGACCAAGGATGTAGTTGACAAGCTCTGAAGATGACAAACGTTTGTTTACAAACATAGCGATCGAAACAGCTGGGTTCAAGTGAGCACCTGAAACAGTTCCGATTGAGTAGGCTGCAACTACGATTGCCAAACCAAAGGCAAAGGCGATTCCAAGGTGACCAAGGCCATCAAGACCATTTCCAAAAACAACAGCTCCTGTCCCAATGAACACAAGCATGAACGTACCGATTAATTCAGCAACAAATTTTTTCATTTTCTTTCTCCTTTTTTCAAAAACTAGATACTAGTCTATCAAAAGTAGGAAAGGGTTTCAAGAAAATTGATTGGAAATTTCAGGTTAAAATTCTGTAAAAACGGTAGTGTTTATTTGAAACATTTTTTTCAAAGGTGTATACTAATAGCGTAGTTTTGATAGGGGTTACAAAACCCATTATAAAAGCTCATTTGTAAACCTTTGCTGTTCTTTTATGAACGTTTGAATGGTATCGTGAATACCAAGGAGGAATCATATGTCTAAAGTTGCTATTGTCACAGGTGCAGGTCAAGGAATCGGTTTTGCAATTGCGAAACGATTGGTTCAAGATGGCTTTAAGGTAGGAGTCTTAGACTACAATCCCGAAACAGCCGAAAAGGCTGTTGCCGAATTATCAGCTGAAAATGCCTTTGCTGTCGTAGCTGATGTTTCGAAACAGGCAGAAGTTGCCCAAGCATTTCAAAAAGTTGTTGACCATTTTGGTGATTTGAATGTTGTCGTAAATAATGCTGGTGTTGCTCCAACTACTCCTCTTGATACAATTACTGAGGAACAATTTACACGTACTTTCGGTATCAACGTTGGTGGTGTCATTTGGGGGTCACAAGCTGCACAAGCGCAATTTAAAGCACTTGGCCACGGAGGTAAAATTATCAACGCAACTTCTCAAGCTGGTGTAGTCGGTAATCCAAATCTAACTGTTTATGGTGGAACCAAATTTGCTGTTCGCGGAATTACGCAAACATTAGCCCGTGATTTAGCAGACTCAGGTATCACTGTTAACGCCTACGCACCAGGTATTGTGAAAACACCAATGATGTACGATATCGCTCATGAAGTTGGTAAAAATGCAGGAAAAGATGACGAGTGGGGTATGCAGACATTTGCAAAAGATATTACCCTAAAACGCCTATCTGAACCAGAAGATGTGGCTGCTGCTGTCAGCTTCCTTGCAGGGCCAGATTCAAACTACATTACAGGACAAACCATTATCGTTGATGGTGGTATGCAATTCCATTAAGATACAGGAAAAGAGGTTGGAAAATGATTCAACCTCTTTTATTAGTTTTCATTATTAGTTAGGAGGATACAATAGAAACTCTTTCAATAAATAATATTAGCTTATCCCTAGTATTGAAAAGACTGGATGGCTTCTTTCAAGTCATCTTGTAAACTATTTCTCTGGTCAAGTTGGACATAGACTTCCAACAGACAGGATCTGAAGTTGGAAAATTTATAAAAATCTTCCCTTTCTTCTATCGGAAAGTCAACAGCTTTTATCCAAGAAGCTACTTGCTCTTGCTCCAACTTCCCTTGTAAAATAGGTTCATAGATTACTCTTGCTAAACGCCAATCCTCATCATCTGTAAAACGAATGGACATTCTTTTAAATAGTTGGCCAAGTATCTCAAATACTTCATGAACCCTGTTTTTAGGAAAGTCTGGATGACAAACCACCTCTGTCAGTAAATCGGCTCCATGTGCAAAAGCATGAACCCAACCATACTGACTTGAAAAACCCGTTGTATCCTTTTCTTTTGAAAGATAGTGCAAACCTTGATTTAAAAGGACATTACGAATTTCTGCTTTTAATCCCTGATAAAAAATCGATTGCTGGTTGGCATCTGCAGACAAGAGATTTGCATAAATAAGCGCCCTAAAAGAACGTTCAAGGGTTGACAAGCCTACCTTATCAATCTCTTTATATAATCCTCCATCAGATAAAATTTCCTCAGCAATGAAATAAAATTGTTCCTGTGTAAATAGCTCTTCCTGAATCCCTCTAGCAAAGCTTATAAAAACAAGGTCATCGCGAATTTCTGGAGAAGAATCTCCCAAATGATCAAGCAACCATTGGATTTCTTCCTCATGATAACTTGTTTTTTCTTCTGCTATTTTTCTAAGTACCTCTTGATACATGGTCAATACCTCTACATTTCTAGCAACTTGATATAATCTAGACCCCATTTCTCGACAGCATCTAAAACAACTCTGAATTCCTGCCCCATTTCGGTTAAGCTGTACTCAACTCGTGGTGGAACTTCGGCATAGACCTTTCGTTGAACAATCTTATCCTTTTCTAATTGACGGAGATGACGGGTCAAAATAGTTTGAGTAATCCCAGGCAATAATCTCTGCAATTCTTTAAATCGTTTGGTACCCGTACTCAACTGATAAATGATTACCAGTGCCCATTTCCCCGTTAAAACCCTCTGAGTTGTCGCAAATGGACAAATACCATACTCACTCACTTTATTTGTCATAAAATATCTTCTTTCTATTTTTTTAAAAAAATTTATCTTTTAGTATCAATAATAGTACTACTTTTGATACTAGCTATCAAAAAAGTGTCTACTTGTTTTTTTATTTGTAACTGTTACAATTATATCATAAAAAAGAAATGGAGAATAGATATGTCAACAAACTTAGAAATTTTCAATTCTTATAACCAAGCTTTAATTGCTGGTGACTTTCCTGGTGTCTTTGAAACGATGGCAGACGATATTGTCTGGCATCAACCTGGTAATCATAGTCTATCTGGTTCAGTTGTTGGTAAGGACAAGCTAGGAACTCACCTGGCTACATTTGCTGAGAAAACTAATGGAACCTTTAAGGTGATAACAAATTGGGTTTCTGACAATAAGAATTTAATCGCAGCCAATGTTACTTTTCTTGGAACACGGGCTGATGGTACTGAACTCAATATGAACGGGATTGATCTCTTCCGTATTGAAGACGGAAAAATCAAAGAAGTTTGGCTCTTCTCTTCAGATCAAGCTGAAGAAGATAGCTTTTGGGGATAATTTAAGAGGCTAGGACAAAAAATTTTGATTTTAGGAATTCTTTATTTTAAATTTTTAAAATCGATAGATTAGAAAAAAAGCGAACAAGACAGAATTCTGAGTGTCAGATAACTCGTTTTGTTCGTTTTTTATATTTAAGGTTAAACTTTTGTCCCAGACTCTTTTAATTTACTCTCCCAACTGGGCACTGTAGGCGATAATCTGGTCAACTGTGTCTGACAAAAACTGGATAGTATCACGAAGTGGTTTATCTGTAGAGATATCTGCTCCGATAATCATAGCTGACTCAAGCGGTGTCTTGCTACCACCTGATTTGAGGAGATTGAGCCAATCTTCAGCTCCAGTTTCTGAATGTTTCAGATGGAGGTAACCTGCAGTCGAGATGACCAGTCCTGCTGAGTAAGTGTAACTATACAAGCCCATATAATAGTGAGCTTGACGCATCCAAGTCAAAGCTGCATCATCATCGATTTCAATGGCATCTCCCCAGAAATCGGTCAAAACTTCCTTCATAATGCTGTTGAGTTTGCTTGCTCCGAAAGTTTCTCCTTCTTCAATCAATGTATACACTTTACGCTGGAAGGCTGCTTCCAAAAGGTGAGTGATAAAGTTATGGAAGTAGGTATCTGTCAAACGGTGAGCCAGAGCGAAGCGTTTTTGACGAGGGTCGTCAGACTGGTGCTCCAAGTAGTCACTGAGAAGTAATTCATTGAAAGTTGATGGTGCTTCGACATAGTAAGTCGACATATGGGCGTTGAAGTAGCTCTGGTGATTATCTGAAAAGATGAATTGACCAGAATGACCGATTTCATGAATCAAGGTATAGACATCGCTCAAACGGCCTGTCCAGCTCATGAGGACATATGGGTGCACGCGATATGGATCCGCCGCATAACCGCCAGAATCCTTGCCACTATTGGCAGCAAAGTCCACCCAGCGCTCTTCTTGATAGCGAGCAACTTCCTGACAATATTCTTGCCCCAAAGGTGCGACTGACTTCATGACCAAATCGTAGGCGTCGTCAATAGTCACTTCAGGATTAAGGGCGCTGTCCAAGTCCAATTTCCAGTCTGCAAAGGTCATCTTTTCAAGACCATTAACCTTGGCAACATGCTTGAGGTATCTCTGAGCAACTGGCGCAAAATCCTTCATGATGAGGTCAATCTGGCGGTCAAACATGGCACGGTCCACTTCTTGCTCAGCCAGAAGATAATCAAAGACAGAGTCATATCCCTTCATATCTGCCAATAGTTTTTCAGACTTAACCTGAGCTAGATAGGCTGCAGCAGCCGTATTTTGGTGCTTACGCAGTCCTTCTGAGAAGGAACGGAATGATTTCTCACGGACCTCAGCGTCCTCATGGTTTTGGTAGAAATTCTCATAGGTGACAAAGCTGTTTTTGTAGGTCTTGCCATTGACTTCAAAGTCGGCCATTTCAAAATCCCCAGCTCGCATCTTAGTGTAAATATCCTGCGGACTGTAGAAAACTTCACCAAGATTGGTCAAGGCCTTCTCCACATCAGCCCCTAGATAGTGGGCTTTTTTGATTTTGGCCTGACGAATGGCCGCCGTCAAATGAGGTAATTCACCTAAACGGTCCAAGACTTCCTCATCAGCTTCCACCAAAGCATCGTCAAAAAAGGTCAAGGCTACACTGGCATCTGTTTCAAATTCCATACCAGCTTGGGCGATATTAGCAAATTCGTCATTGCTATAGTCTGTCGTCTGAGGCATAAAACCATAGTTGCCAATATGGCTCATCTGAATGTAGATTTGTTCCAATTCCGCAAAGGCCTTTTCAAAATCCTCAAAAGTATGAAGATTATCCTTGTAATCAAGGCTAAATTGATTGATGTCTTCTCGAGCCTTCTCGATTGCACGCAAGAAATCTTCACGATCTTGGTATAGGGCTGTTAAATCCCAAAGTTCCTTCTCTGGAAATTCTGAACGGTGTTTTTGTTCCATTTTCTTCCTCTTATTTCTCTAATTCTAATAAAACACTAAGGGCTGATAAAGCGTAAAGCGGTGCGGTTTCTGTTCGCAAAATGCGAGGGCCAAGTCCTGCCAAGACTGCTCCCTTAGCTTCAAAACTCTCGATTTCCGCAGGTGACAGACCACCTTCTGGACCAAAGATAAAGAGCAATTTGTCTCCTTCCTCGAGTTCAGTAACTGCTTGTAAAAGCGCGGCGCTTTCTCCTTCTTTGGCCAACTCTTCATAAGCCACTACGACGCGGTCAAATTGGTCAAGTTGGGCTAGAAAGTCTGCTTTTTTCTCAAAAAGCTTGATACTGGGAACAACATTACGCTTACTTTGCTCTGCTGCTCCAAGGGCAATTTTTTCTAGTTTTTCAACCTTTTTACCCAATTTCTTGCCATCCCACTTGGCGACCGACCAATCGGCAGGGAAGGCCCAAATCTGGCTGGCACCCAGTTCGGTTACTTTTTGAGTGATAAACTCCAGCTTGTCTCCTTTGGGAAAGCCAGATGCGATGGTCACTTGGACTGGTAGTTCCACATTTTCAGCTATCTCTTTGACCAACTCAAACTGACGATTTCCCACATCTAGCACGCGCGCCAATCGCTTAATCCCATCATCAAAGACTAAGGTAACCTCATCATCTTCTTTCAGGCGCATGACCTGAAACATATGCTTGCTGGTCTCCTTGTCCTCGATAGTGACAGGAGAGACTGCGCTGCCTTTGACAAAATACTGTTGCATGCTAGCCTCCAATCACACCGGAAATATCCTTGGTTTTCTTGAAGACGCAGGCATTCCATTCCCCTTGAATCATGTGGGTTTCAAGGAAAAATCCAGCTGACTCAGCCGACTCGCGCACCATGTCCCACTTGTCCTTGATAATCCCACTCATGATCAGGTATCCTTCATCCTTGACCAAGCGGTAAGCATCATCCGTCAGATGAATGAGGATATCCGCCAAGATATTAGCCACGATGACATCTGCTTCAATCTCCACACCCTTAAGCAAATCACCTGGGGCTACATGAATGTTTTCCATGCCAGGATTGAGCTCAATATTTTCCTGAGCAACCCGAACTGCCACATCATCCAGGTCGTAGGCAAAGATTTCCTTGGCACCAAGCAGCGAGCTGGCAATAGAGAGAACCCCTGAACCAGTCCCCACATCCAGCACCGTTTCGCCACCACGAAGGACCTGCTCCAAGGCAAAAAGGCTCATCTTGGTAGTTGGGTGGGTTCCTGTTCCAAAGGCCATACCAGGATCCAGCTTGATAATCTTTTCCCCAGCAGTCGCCTCATAGTCTGTCCAAGACGGCACGATGGTCAAATCATGAGTAATACGAGCTGGTTCATAATATTTCTTCCAGTTGTCTGCCCAGTCTTCCTCAGCCAAGGCAGTCGTCCCCATCTTGACCTCTCCCAAGTCCATAAAATCAGTTAGTTCCGCGAGACGAGCCTGCAAATCTGACTCAACCGTTGCTACATCAACCGTATCAGGGTAGTAGGCCGTCACTACAATTTCTTCCTGTTGCTCGACCTCTGGGAAAATCTCACCAAAACGATCCACATTCCCCACATAGTCCATGCTGTCTTCGATTGCGACTCCTTGAGCTCCCAGCTCAATCAAGAGATTAGAAACTAACTCCTCTCCCTCACGCTTAACTGTAACTTTTAACTCTTGCCATGTTTCCATTATTAAGATACCAAGCCCGTAAAACACAAAGCCAAAATAGGAAATTCTCTGAAGACGCTTGTGTCTAAGAGAAGTTTATCTTTTTGGCACAGTGTTTAGGGCGGGTTCAGTTTAGAAATTTAACCGAACCATCCTTTCTAATCACTTACTTTTAAATAATCTTTTAATCTCTCTTGCAACTGAGGTACAGCTTGACTGGAGCTAAGAAATTCCTCGACATTCATCAGCTGATGGCCCTGTCCTTCATCTCCAAAGGTAATATTGTCAAATTGTTCTTGTCTTAGCTGACCAACCATAAAGACAGAGTACCGACCTTCATAGAGCACACTTGGATAAACCCTACTCCAAAGCAGACAATCCTCAGTCAGATGAATCCCCAGTTCTTCATAAACTTCACGCGCCGCACATTCAAATGGGCTTTCGTCCCCTTCACGGCCACCACCCGGCAACTCCCACATATTGGGCCAAGGGATATTTTCCTTATCATCACGCAAGATGACCAGTAGCTTATCACCACAAAATAAGGCAATCTTGCAACCTTGGAAATCAGTAAGTTCTATTTCCATATTAGACTCCTTCGGTTAATTCCTTTTTCCAGCTCAGCTAACCAGTTTTGATAATAGCTTTTCTCATCCCGTAACATCCGACTGCTATTCATTTTCTGTCTAGCAATCTTCATAGCCTTGTGAGTTTGAACTACATCTTTCTTTACCTTAAATTGATACCAAGCTTGAATGACCTGCATATCTGCTGTTTTTAGAGATAAAAAGGATTTGACTCCTCGAATACTTGCATATTCTTCCGCCTTCTTATTATCTCCTTCCATCAGAGCAACTTGAAGAAGGTATAATTGAGAACTAGTTTTAGACATTGGATTGTCTGTTTTATCTAACACAGACTGAAACTGTTGCTTTGCAAGTTCTATATTATCATCCAATATGAATACCAACCCCTGAAGAGTCTGAACACTTTCTGCAAAACTCCCTCTCACCTCCTCATCAACAGGCATGATAAAGTCTTTTAAATCATATTCTTGAGGAGCTAGCAAGGTCTGGGCAGAATGCCTCAACATCAGGTAGGCGTATTTCGTATTTTCAGGGTGTTGTAGCAATTCCCAAATTTTTGCTCCATCGGTGATGCCGACTGGCAAAATGTTATTTAGGAAGAAAGACAAATTAAGAAAAATCCAAGTCCCTGCAAAATACCAGCTTCTTGTCAAAAACCCAAACACTATCGCCAATAATATCAAGCTGAGATGAACCATCAAGCCTCCTGAAAGCATCAGGATGATTCTTTGATCGCTTTCATCCTCTTTTAAACCAATGTATTGAGCACCAACATTTTTCAGAATGGCTGTTCTACTAAGACGAAACTTGCCTGACTTTTTGGTCAAAATAAAATGTCCTAATCCAAAAGCCACCAGCCGATAGCCTGTCAAGTAGCCACAAAAAGCATGTCCCAGCTCATGAAGAATAAAGATTAAATACATGCTTAGAAGAGCGAAGGCATAACCAAAAGTAAAGACTAAAACTGCGGAATACCCCAGCTCTGCAAATGCGATTGTTCCACAAGCAAAAGCCAGCATAATAAAGACAACAGCTAGCACATAAACCAAATAAATCCCAATTTTCTTCATAAAATCTCCATCCAACTCCTAGTATCTCGGATAAGGATAAAACTCCCCCTCATCCAAGCCTACTTTTCCTTCTTCAAAGACTTCTTGGTTCCATTCCATGACAAATTCTTCTGCTTCTGGGTCTTCCAAAAAGTCCATGAGGGCATCTAGTCCAACTTCGGCAGTATCTTTAAGAAATAGCGCAAAATAAGCTAAAAATTCACGAGAAAAACCTTTTTTAGGTAGGTAAGGAATGACAGTCAAATAGTCTTCCTCATTGACTGTTGACTTGGCAGGATTGTAAAAAAGCACTGCTTCCTCAAAGAGAATGTCATCTGATGAAACCTCTCCATCTTCATCCACCATC
The DNA here is from genome assembly GCF_049738055.1 of Streptococcus sp. CL6.22. Lineage (GTDB taxonomy): Bacteria > Bacillota > Bacilli > Lactobacillales > Streptococcaceae > Streptococcus > Streptococcus mitis_DJ. Next base: position 115,267 of record NZ_JBKOTV010000007.1, read on the forward strand.
TCCACACCTGCAGCATTTTGCGCTTCCAATAGAAAACTCACTTCAACCGCGTGGTTACGCTTGTCCCAACTAATCTCAAAGTCAAATGGAAAGTTCTTCTCCAACTCTTCCTCTAAAACATCTAAAAATCCGTATGTTGCCATTTTGTCCTCTTTCTATGCGACTCTTTAATCGCCCCGAATACTCGGAAATATGCTAAAATAGATACTACCATCTTACCACATATACATCAGAAAATCCACGTTAGAAAGGACTGCTATGCCAGACAATCTCGCGCTTCGCATGCGCCCTAAAACCATCGACCAGGTCATTGGTCAGGAGCATCTGGTTGGACCTGGAAAAATTATCCGCCGCATGGTGGAGGCCAACCGCCTGTCCTCCATGATTCTCTATGGACCTCCGGGAATCGGCAAGACCAGCATTGCCTCAGCCATCGCTGGAACGACTAAGTATGCCTTTCGGACCTTCAATGCGACAGTCGATAGTAAAAAGAGACTGCAAGAAATTGCGGAAGAGGCTAAATTCTCAGGGGCACTTGTACTACTCCTTGACGAAATTCATAGACTAGATAAAACCAAGCAAGACTTCCTCTTGCCTCTCTTGGAAAGTGGACTGGTTATCATGATTGGCGCTACGACTGAAAATCCTTTCTTTTCTGTCACTCCTGCCATTCGTAGCCGAGTTCAAATTTTTGAGTTGGAACCTCTGTCTAACCAAGACGTCAAAGAGGCCCTGCAGATATCTCTAAGTAACCCTGAGCGTGGTTTTGATTTCCCAGTAGAACTAGATGAGGATGCGCTGGATTTCATCGCAACCTCTACAAACGGAGACCTTCGCTCTGCCTTCAACTCACTGGACTTGGCTGTTCTTTCTACTCCTGAGAATGACGAGGGCATCCGCCATATCACCCTAGACATCATGGAAAATAGCCTCCAGCGGAGCTACATCACTATGGATACGGATGGAGATGGCCACTATGATGTTCTCTCAGCCCTGCAAAAGTCTATCCGTGGCTCAGATGTTGATGCCAGTCTCCACTATGCTGCCCGCTTGATTGAGGCTGGTGATTTGCCAAGTCTCGCTCGTCGTTTGACTGTTATCGCCTATGAAGATATCGGTTTGGCCAACCCTGAAGCCCAGATTCATACCGTGGCTGCTCTGGATGCTGCACAAAAGATTGGTTTCCCAGAAGCCCGCATTCTCATTGCCAATGTCGTGATTGATTTGGCCCTTTCTCCAAAATCCAACTCAGCCTATATAGCTATGGATAAGGCACTTGCTGACCTCAAAACATCAGGGCACTTGCCTATTCCGCGACACCTGCGTGATGGGCACTACAGTGGAAGCAAGGAACTGGGGAATGCCCAAGACTATCTCTATCCACACAACTATCCTGGAAATTGGATTAAACAAGACTATCTGCCAGAAAAAATTCGTAATCATCACTATTTCCAAGCAGAAGATACTGGTAAATATGAACGGGCTTTGGCTCAAAGAAAGGAAGCTATCGACCGTTTGCGAAAAATCTGAAATCCTTTTCAAAAAATTGCACTTACCTCTTGATTTTTTTTGAAAAAGTGGTATCATATAAACATAGAAACGCTGTGGTGTACGACTTCACACTTAAGTGTTGACCGACTATTTTTTGTATTATTAGGGAAACAAAAGTCTTCTAACAGCATGTAGGCCGTCTCACACGGAAACAGCTTCAGTTAGAGCGAGTTGCCCACCTGCTTAATTGCGCGGGTTCAATACAAACCGTGAAGTTTCGGCACCAATACAGCTTTTTTCTTTGCCTCCTTAGCTCAGCTGGCAGAGCAGCGGACTCTTAATCCGTGGGTCACAGGTTCGATCCCTGTAGGGGGCATCTAAATACAACAGGAAAAGCCTTGATTTACAAGGCTTTTTTGCTTGTCTATAACTGATTTACCCCATCATTTGTCCCACATTTTAAATCTATCTTTTCTTTTTGAATCAAATTACATCTTTACAAATAGTGTAAAGCCAGTTACTTTTGCTTTGATGCCATACAATATTTTCATGTAGAGAAGACAAATTTTATCTTCTCTTTTTATTTTCAAAATAATAAAAACTGATTTTCTTTTCATAAATCAGACTGAAACTTCCAAATTTTCCATTTTGTTTATTGACATTTCCTCTAAAAAGGTGTATAATATTTTTATTATCAAACTATACTATACTATACTATATAGGGGGTATTGAAATGAAATTTTCTAATCGTTTACTGCTATTCCTTGCAGGAGTTGTTTTTGTCCTTTTAGGACTTTTCCTATTTACAAACCCAGTAGCTAATCTTGTTGTTTACAGCTGGTGGATTGCATTTGGTTTACTGGTTTCTTCTATAGCAGCTATTTTAGGCTATTTCTCTGTACCAAAAGAGCTTCGCTCACCAGCTCATCTTTTCCAAGGGATTGTTAATCTTCTCTTAGCTCTTTACCTCGTTGCCTATGGCTTTGTGACGCTGCCAGTTGTCATTCCAACTATTTTAGGAATTTGGTTAATTGTAGAAGCCATTATAGTTTTCTTTAAAGGCAATCGTCTGGGATTGATTTTCCCTATTATTGGCAACCATATCATGTGGATAGCGTTGCTTGCATTTTTACTAGGTCTAGTGATTTTGTTCAATCCAGTAGCTACAAGTGTCTTTGTCGTTTATGTCGTTGCCTTTGCATTTTTAATTGTTGGTTTCACCTATATCCTTGATGCCTTTCGTAAATAATCTAGCTGCCATTTTGGGCATATTAAAATAGCTGGGAAGTTACATTCTCAGCTTTTTCTGTTGCCTCCTTAGCTCAGTTGGTAGAGCAGTAGACTCTTAATCTATGGGGCGCAGGTTCGAGCCCTGCAGGGGGCATCTAAATCAACAGAAATAAGCCTTGAAACCAAGGCTTTTTTTAACGTCTAATAGCTTTTTGTAGAAAAGTATTTAAAAATAAAAGAGAAGAGAATCTCTCACTCTCTTCTCAGTATATCTTATTAAATTTAGTTTTTCTTAATCTAGCTGATTTTCCTTTGCAACGACAAATTCCTTAACCAATCGATAGATAACAGCAAATATCGGTGTAAAGAATATCATCCCAAGTAAGCCAAAGAGATTGCCTCCAATACTAGCAGCCGCAAGCGTGAAAATAGCTGGCAAACCAATAGACTGACCTACAACTCTAGGATAAATAAGGTTTCCTTCAATCAGCTGTATAACTTGATATAGAAGAAGAGAAAGTAAGGCTTGAGTAGGACTCACTGTGAAGATAAAAATCGCTCCCACAACACAAGCAATCATAGGCCCTACATAAGGAATGAACGATAGCACTCCTGCAAAGATACCTGTCATTACTCCATAGGGTATCCCAAACACGCTGTAACCAACCGCTATCATAACTCCTATGATAACTGCTTCAATCAGCTGACTCATCAAAAATTGGTCATAAGTCTCTAGTGCTACTTGTCCAATGTAAGTCAACTTTATCACCACCTTCTCTGGAAGAAAAACTTTTAGAAGTCGACTCGTCATCGCTGCCAAATGTTCCTTACTGGATAAAAATAAAAAGGTGAAGACTATAATCAAAAAGGCATTCATCAAACTTGAAAAAATATTGCCGATATTACTAGTCAGACCTGATAAAAAACCTATCAAAGCTTGGCTAATAGAACTAGATTGTCCCTGTATGCCTGATACGATAGTTGACAACATGTCTTTGGTTACAAATTCCGAGCTGCCTAGCAATTTCCCAAGTTGAGTAAGGACTGTTGAAAGGACTGTTCCCAGCTGACTAATAGTCTGGGCTAGGGTTGGCAGCACCAAAACCAAAAGAGCAATCACGATTAAGATAAGAGCTAGGAAAACAAGTACCATGGCAATCGGACGACGCAACTCTGCCTTTACCTTCAATTTAACTAAGTACTGTTCAATTTTTTTCATAGGAACATTAAGCACAAAAGCAATAACAGCACCATAAATCAAGGTTGATATTACATCAAAGAGAGAGATTGCTCCTGATATAAAGCTCGATGCATTCAGAATTACAAGAGCAACCAGCCCTATAAAAAGTATTAACGGGGTGTATTTTTTTACTAAGTTCATAAATTCTCCTTAATAAACATGTTTAGATACGACTATACTATTTGGTTTTTCAAACTCTCGATTAAGGTAGGCTTGGTAAGTTCCTGGAGCGATAAATCCTTTGGGTGAGAGGATATCGGTGCCAGCCTGACCGACTATGGTATCAGCCAAGAGCACACAGTTTGTAGATAAGACAAAGTAGGATTTAAACTTAGATTTGATAAATTTATAAAGTTCCCCATCTGTCTCATGTCTGATTTTATAAGCGTAGGTGTAGTCTTCCTTACCATCACCTGTCATGATTTTATCTGCACTTGGCTCCCATGGAATCGTCAGTTGTTTCAATTCAGCCAACTTTTTCTGAACTGCTTTTTCCATTTCAGGCGTCAAATCTATCCCATAACCAAAAAGCGTTTTTTGACTCTCACGTTTACATAGGTCAATGTACTTGTCACGATCACAGAAATATAAGACACCATCTCCTACCATGCCAAATAAGGTCTCAGAAGACGGATCATAGTTGCCATAAGAAATAACACGGCCTTGATAGCAGATATCCACATGACCAATTGCCGAAAACAGAGAGGTCTCAGCTGTATGAACAAAAATTTCAAGCTCCGCTGTCTTACCAGACTTCACTATTCCAAGATGGATATCCTCTCTCTCATCAGCATTTTCCTGCATGAATTTGTTGATTTTTGCTAAAGTACTTGCAGGGATGAGAGCGGCTAGGACAATAGGTAAGCTCATTCTTACACGACGTTTGAGATGGTTTTTCCCAATTTCCTCCTCAAACAAGAAACCATCACGGATATTGGACAGACCATAAAGGAAAAAATAAGCCCCTAAAACAAAGAGTTGAAAGACAGAATTTCCCGTAGAGGACAAAAGACTAGTCCCACCAAGAAAAACTAGTACGAGTCCATCTAGTAAGAGACGAAAACGAGGTCGAATTTTGTTTTTGCGGTAGAGAACATAGGTGACAAGGTTAATACTAGCATGAAAAATCTGATAAACTCCAATCACAAGAGCCAAAATATAAATCGGCACATCCGTCGCAAGATTGGAGCCAAGCAAATATCCCAGCACTAACAATTTAACCAGTGCAACTCCCAAGGTGTCCGTTGACTGACTTTTTTTGAAAATACGTAATACTAAATCTAAGACCGTTGCTATCCAAGCTAAAAACAGAACCAGTCGAATAACCTTTACTGGCAACCAAGTCCCCGTGACCATCAAGATGAGACCTAGCAGAACAAACAAGAACCCCTGAGCAAGTAATTTCTTACCTGTCAGACCTAAAGATAGAATTTTCTCCATATAAAAACCTTTCAACAATAAAAATTAAACACTCCGATTAAACTGACTAGTAAATAGCCAACACTACAAACAGCCTGTGCCAGCAACATATGGTGACTAGAAATGACTGTAGTAATGTCACCATCTTGTCTTATGCACTTCTAAAATTTGTTATATTGATTAGAAACCAGAGCTTATAAAAACTAGCTAAACTCGAGAGATAGACACAATTGCGACGAAAAAATGTATAACCAATTCAACTTGTTAAGGTAAGAAAGCATTATTTCCAATCTATTAATTATTCATCTATTACCTATTATGACACAATATTCCCTATAGTTCAACTTTTTACTTGTTTTTATATTACACGGACTAAAAAGTTTTCAACAGTTGATTGCATTTGTTTTAATAAGTTTTAACCTTTCTTGGTTAGATAAAAAAAGAACCATACAGTTTAGAATCTGTATGGTT
>NZ_JBKOTV010000008.1:0-114760 GCF_049738055.1 Streptococcus sp. CL6.22
TCTGTGGATTGCGGTCTTTTTAGGTACAAGATTGCCAGCTGAAATGTGGTATAATAAGAGGTAATAGAGTTTTGGAAAGTGAGAGAAAATGATTTCAAAGAGATTAGAATTAGTGGCTTCCTTTGTGCCACAGGGAGCCATTTTACTAGATGTGGGAAGTGACCATGCTTATCTGCCTATCGAGTTGGTCGAAAGAGGCCAAATCAAAAGTGCCATTGCGGGTGAGGTGGTGGAAGGTCCCTATCAGTCTGCGGTCAAAAATGTTGAGGCTCACGGCCTAAAGGAGAAAATCCAGGTTCGTTTAGCCAATGGCTTGGCAGCCTTTGAAGAGGCAGACCAAGTGTCTGTCATTACCATTGCTGGTATGGGTGGTCGTTTGATTGCTAGGATTTTAGAAGAAGGCTTGGACAAGTTAGCTAATGTAGAACGATTGATCCTCCAACCCAATAATCGTGAAGACGACTTGCGTATCTGGCTACAAGAGAACGGATTTCAGATTGTAGCTGAAAGCATCTTAGAAGAAGCTGGCAAGTTTTACGAGATTTTGGTGGTGGAAGTAGGACAAATGAAGCTATCAGCCAGTGATGTTCGCTTTGGTCCCTTCTTGACCAAAGAGATCAGTCCAGTCTTTGTCCAAAAATGGCAAAAAGAAGCTGTTAAACTAGAGTTTGCCCTCGGACAAATCCCAGAAAAAAATCTGGAGGAACGTCAAGTTCTAGTAGATAAAATTCAAGCCATCAAGGAGGTGCTCCATGTTAGCAAGTGAAGTGATTAACGTGTATGAAGCCTTTTGCCCTCAGGAATTTTCCATGGAGGGAGACAGTCGTGGTCTGCAAATTGGCACTTTGGACAAGGATATCCAAAGGGTCATGGTGGCTCTCGATATTCGTGAAGAAACGGTGGCTGAAGCCATTGAAAAGGGTGTGGACTTGATTATTGCCAAGCACGCGCCGATTTTCCGTCCTATCAAGGACTTGGTATCTAGTCGTCCGCAAAATCAGATTTACATTGATCTGATAAAGCATGACATCGCAGTTTATGTCAGCCATACCAATATTGACATCGTTGAAAATGGTCTCAATGACTGGTTCTGTCAGATGCTAGGAATCGAGGAGACAACTTATCTGCAGGAAACAGGTCCTGAACGTGGAATTGGACGTATTGGGAATATTCAGCCTCAGACCTTTGGAGAATTAGCCCAACATGTCAAGCAAGTCTTTGGTCTAGATAGTCTTCGATTGGTGCATTATCAAGAGACTGATTTGCAGAAGCCTATTTCAAGAGTGGCCATCTGTGGTGGTAGCGGGCAGTCTTTCTATAAGGATGCTTTAGCTAAAGGAGCGGATGTCTATATCACTGGTGACATCTACTACCACACTGCCCAGGATATGCTGTCTGATGGTTTGTTGGCATTGGACCCAGGCCACTATATTGAAGTGCTTTTTGTGGAAAAAATCGCAGAGCTTCTTAATCAATGGAAAGAGGAAAAAGGCTGGACAATCGATATTGTACCTAGTCAAGCGTCAACCAATCCTTTCCACCATATCTAGTTAGAAAGTAAAAACAATGAAAAAAGTTGCCATTATCGGAGCAGGGATTGTAGGTGCAACAGCTGCCTACTACCTCTCTAAAGAAAGTGACCTAGAGGTGACCGTTTTTGACCATGGACAAGGTCAAGCTACCAAGGCCGCAGCAGGAATTATCAGCCCTTGGTTTTCCAAACGCCGCAATAAGGCCTGGTACAAAATGGCGCGCTTGGGGGCTGACTTTTATGTGGATTTATTAGCTGATTTAGACAAGTCAGGACAAGAAATCGACTTTTACCAGCGTTCGGGAGTCTTTCTCCTGAAAAAGGATGAAACTAAGTTGGAAGAACTCTATCAACTAGCCTTCCAGCGCAGAGAAGAATCTCCTTTGATAGGGCAATTAGCCATTCTGGACTCAGCATCAGCTAATGAATTATTCCCTGGCTTGCAGGAATTTGATCACCTGCTCTATGCTTCTGGTGGAGCGAGAGTAGATGGTCAACTCTTAGTGACTCGTTTGCTGGAAGCCAGTCACGTCACGCTGGTCAAAGAAAAAGTGAGTCTGACACCTTTAGCATCAGGATACCAGATTGGAGAAGAGGTGTTTGATCAGGTTATTTTGGCAACGGGAGCTTGGTTGGGACACCTGTTAGAACCTTTAGGTTATGAAGTAGATGTTCGTCCCCAAAAGGGGCAACTCCGAGATTATCAACTTGCCCAAGACATGGAAGCGTACCCTGTTGTTATGCCAGAAGGGGAGTGGGATTTGATTCCTTTTGCAGGTGGGAAATTATCCCTAGGCGCTACTCATGAAAATGACATGGGATTTGATTTTACGGTAGATGAAACCTTGCTTAAACAAATGGAGGAGGCAGCCTTGCCTCACTATCCAGTTTTAGCTAGAGCGACTTCAAGAGCTGAGCGTGTGGGAATCCGTGCCTATACCAGTGATTTCTCACCTTTCTTTGGGCAGGTGCCAGAATTAGCAGGTGTCTATGCTGCTAGTGGACTAGGTTCATCAGGCCTCACAACTGGTCCTATCATTGGTTACCATCTAGCTCAACTGATTCAAGATAGGGAGTTAACCTTGGACCCTCTAAACTACCCAATTGAAAACTATGTCAAACGAGTAAAAAGCGAATAATACTCAATGAAAATCAAAGAACAAACTAGGAAACTAGCTGCAGGCTGCTCAAAGCACTGCTTTGAGATTGTGGATAGAACTGACGAAGTTAGCTCAAAGCACTGCTTTGAGGTTGTGGATAGAACTGACGAAGTCAGTAACATATATATGGCAAGGCGACGTTGACGTGGTTTGAAGAGATTTTCAAAGAGTATAAGCATTTTACTGAAATTTTATCCTCCCCTCTAGGATGGCAAATGACATTCCCTATCAAAAATGGTAAAATAAGAAAAAATAATCCGAGAATCGAGGAAAAAAGATGCAAGAAAAGATTTTGGTAACGGGTGGAGCAGGTTTTATCGGAACCCACACTGTTATTGAGTTAATCCAAGCAGGTCATCAGGTTGTTGTGGTGGATAACCTTGTGAATAGTAACAGAAAAAGTTTAGAAGTTGTTGAGAAAATTACAGGAGTTGAAGTGCCTTTCTATGAGGCAGATATCCGTGATACAGATACTCTTCGTGACATTTTCAAACAAGAAGAACCAACTGGTGTCATTCACTTTGCTGGCTTGAAGGCTGTCGGTGAATCTACCCGTATTCCTCTTGCCTACTATGACAACAATATCGCTGGAACTGTTAGTCTTTTGAAGGTCATGGAAGAAAACAACTGTAAAAACATTATTTTCAGTTCTTCTGCGACAGTTTACGGAGATCCTCATACAGTGCCAATTTTGGAAGATTTCCCACTTTCAGTGACCAATCCATACGGCCGTACTAAGCTTATGCTAGAGGAAATTTTGACCGATATCTATAAGGCGGACTCAGAATGGAATGTGGTCTTACTTCGTTATTTCAACCCAATCGGAGCTCATGAGAGCGGAGATTTGGGAGAAAATCCAAACGGTATTCCAAACAATCTCTTGCCATATGTGACTCAAGTAGCCGTTGGAAAATTAGAGCAAGTGCAAGTGTTTGGAGACGATTACGATACGGAAGACGGAACTGGTGTTCGTGACTATATCCACGTTGTCGATTTGGCTAAAGGTCACGTCGCAGCTCTGAAAAAAATCCAAAAAGGTTCAGGCCTAAACGTTTATAACCTTGGAACAGGTAAAGGCTACTCAGTTCTTGAAATTATCCAAAACATGGAAAAAGCGGTGGGACGTCCAATTCCTTACCGTATCGTAGACCGTCGCCCAGGGGATATCGCAGCCTGCTATTCAGATCCTGCAAAAGCCAAAGCAGAACTCGGCTGGGAAGCAGAATTAGGCATCACCCAAATGTGTGAAGACGCATGGCGTTGGCAAAGCAAGCATCCAAATGGATTTGAAGACTAAGATGGTGATGTCAATCATTGTCCCCTGTTTAAACGAAGAGGAAGTACTTCCTCTTTTTTATCAGGCTTTGGAAGCTTTACTTCCAGATTTGGAAACAGAAATTGAGTATGTCTTTGTCGACGATGGATCAAGTGATGGGACTTTGGAACTCTTAAAGTCCTATCGGGAGCAAAATCCGGCAGTTCATTATATTTCTTTCTCTCGAAATTTTGGCAAAGAAGCAGCTCTCTATGCAGGCTTACAATATGCGACAGGAGATTTAGTGGTGGTGATGGATGCAGACCTCCAGGATCCTCCGAGTATGTTGCTTGAGATGAAAAATTTACTAGACCAGAATGCAGACTTGGACTGTGTTGGTACACGCAGAACTAGTCGGGAGGGAGAACCCTTCTTTCGTAGTTTATGTGCTGATCTCTTTTACCGCCTTATGCAAAAAATTAGCCCAGTAGCCTTGCCCTCAGGTGTCCGTGATTTTCGCATGATGAGAAAATCTGTAGTGGATGCCATTTTAAGCTTGACTGAGTCCAATCGCTTTTCGAAGGGACTCTTTGCCTGGGTCGGCTTTAAAATCCACTATCTGGACTATCCAAATGTCGAAAGGCAGGCTGGCAATACCAGTTGGAGTTTTAGGCAACTCTTTTTCTACTCCATTGAAGGGATTGTTAATTTTTCAGATTTTCCCTTGATTATCGCCTTTGTGGCAGGTCTCCTATCTTGTTTTATTTCTCTTCTTATGACCTTTTTTGTTGTGGTTCGGACCCTCATTTTGGGCAATCCGACATCAGGTTGGACCTCTCTGATGGCTGTTATTCTCTTTCTCGGAGGGATTCAACTCTTGACCATTGGGATTCTCGGCAAGTATATCAGTAAGATTTATCTAGAGACTAAAAAAAGACCACTTTATCTCGTCAAAGAAAAAAGTGACCTTCCTGATCTTACAGAAAAAAATAAAGAGAAAAGACTATAATTTTGCATGGAAATATGCTAAACTAGAAGGAGTGGAACGTTCTTATCGATGTTAGAGTTAATCTTTAATCAAGGCACGTGTCGGACAGTTTCTAACAGCTTCTACGACGTCCTGACTAGGAGAGATTTCTTTTTCTAGTTGGTCAGGGTCATCGTAAAAACGCACGATTCCATTATCGTGGTAATCAAATAATTCAGAATAAGTTTGGCAAAGCCCACAGGCAATGCAACGTTCAGGTATAAGTGTGATTTTCATATTTATATTGTAATAAGAAAAGTAAAAAAAAACAAGGAGTAAGGTATGGCAAAAGAACCGTGGCAAGAAGATATTTATGAGAATCAAGAAGAAACAAGATCAGAACGTCGTAAGAGAGAACAAGGTGGAGGAGTGCTGGCTAATCGTATCTTGACTATTTTAGCAAGTATTTTCTTTGTGATTGTAGTCGTGATGATTATTGTTCTTATCTATCTTTCATCGGGTGGGAGTAATCGCACAGCAGCCTTGAAAGATTTTCACGATTCAGATACAAAAGTAGAGCAAGTTTCTTCTACTTCTAGTAGTAGTTCAGAGCAGGCATCTTCTAGTTCAGAGGAGAAGGTAGAAGAGTCATCTAGTAGCTCAGAACATCCAACTGATCCAGAAGGAACTACAAAAGTTATGGCTGGAGAAGGAGAAGCAGCTATTGCCGCTCGTGCAGGAATCTCGATTGCTCAGTTAGAGGCTTTGAATCCTGGCCATATGGCTACAGGATCTTGGTTTGCTAATCCTGGAGATGTGATTAAGACTAGATAGGAGTCATAAATGAAGACGATTCAAATTGCTATTGACGGTCCTGCTTCAAGTGGCAAGAGTACGGTCGCAAAGATTATTGCCAAGGATTTTGGATTCACCTACCTAGATACAGGTGCTATGTATCGTGCAGCGACCTACATGGCTCTCAGGAACCAATTAGGAGTTGAACAAGTTGAAGAACTTTTAGCCTTATTGGACCAGCATCCAATCAGTTTTGGACGCTCAGAAACTGGAGAACAACTTGTCTTTGTAGGAGATGTGGATATCACCCATCCTATTCGTGAAAATGAAGTGACCAATCATGTTTCAGCTATTGCAGCAATTCCTGAAGTACGAGAGAAACTAGTTTCTCTCCAACAAGAGATTGCCCAGCAAGGTGGGATTGTCATGGACGGTCGCGATATTGGGACTGTTGTATTGCCACAAGCAGAATTGAAAATTTTCCTAGTAGCTTCGGTAGATGAAAGAGCAGAGCGCCGTTACAAGGAAAATATTGCCAAGGGAATTGAAACAGACCTTGAAACTCTAAAAGAGGAAATTGCTGCGCGTGACTACAAGGATAGTCATCGTGAGACTTCGCCTCTCAAACAAGCAGAGGATGCTGTCTACCTTGATACAACTGGCTTGAACATTCAAGAAGTAGTTGAAAAAATCAAAGCAGAAGCTAAAAAAAGAATGTAGATGTAGAAAAGCCGATAGATTGATATCGGTTTTTTTCTATATTTGTCAAAATGCTGATTTTAAGGTATAATAGTTGCTGTTCGAGAAATTTTGATTTTCAAAGAATAGTGAATGATGATAAGGAGAAACCATGAACAACCTACCAAATTGCCCAAAATGTAACTCAGAGTATGTCTACGAAGACGGTGCCCTACTGGTTTGCCCAGAGTGTGCTTATGAGTGGAATCCTGCTGAAGTTGCAGATGTAGAAGAGGGTCTTGTTGCTATCGATGCCAACGGGAATAAATTGGCTGACGGTGATACAGTAACTCTCATCAAGGACTTAAAAGTAAAAGGTGCGCCAAAAGATTTGAAACAAGGGACGCGCGTGAAGAATATCCGCATCGTAGAAGGCGACCACAATATCGACTGTAAAATCGATGGCTTCGGTGCCATGAAACTCAAATCAGAGTTTGTGAAGAAAATTTAAGCATGTCAAAACACTATAAACTTGTATTTTATAGCCGTATCTTCTTGTTTCTAGCGGCTTTTACGGGAGTTTATCTTGAAATCGCCAAGCATGGTGGATTTGGGATGTTACTCTATTATACGGTTCTGTCCAACCTTTTAGTCGCGATTTTTACGCTCTATCTCCTAAAGGTTATGAGCCGTTTAGGTGAAAACTGGCAAAGACCAAGTCTCTTGCGCTTAAAAGGTGGGGTCACCATGAGTATCATGATTACCTGTGTGATTTACCATTTCCTTTTAGCGCCTATTGCGACTAATTTCTATACTCTAGAAAATTTCCTTTGCCACTATATCGTTCCCCTCTGGTTTTTAGCAGATACCCTCTTTTTTGACAAACAGGGTCAATACAAGATTTGGGACCCAATTGTGTGGACGATTTTACCCTTGCTGTATATGATTTTTGCTCTTTTTAATGGCTTGGTATTGAAACTTGATGTTCCTAATTCTAAGGTCAGTCCCTTCCCGTACTTCTTTTTGAATGTGAACAAGGGTTGGGATGTCGTGTTCAAGTGGTGTCTGATTATCTTTGTTGCTTATATGGTGGCAGGATTTATCTTCTACTTTATTAAGCAAATCAAGAGAAAATCATCCTAAGACACAAGGGATTCATTTTCGAGTTTAAGAAGGAGTCTGTACACTAAAGAGGCTTCTTCTTTTCTTGCTTGTTTGATGACTATCAAAAAAGTAGAAGATTAAGAGAAATATAGAAAGAGATTTCATGAAACAATTTTTAGAACGGGCCAGTATTTTGGCTCTCTCCCTCGTTTTGATTACGTCCTTTTCCATCTCGAGTGCCCTGCCAGCCATGTTTGACTATTATCAAGGTTATCCTAAGGAACAAATTGAGCTCTTGGCGAGCTTGCCTTCCTTTGGAATCATGATTATGTTATTACTAAATGGTTTCTTAGAAAAAATATTTCCTGAGCGCTTACAGATCAGTTTGGGATTGCTGATTTTATCACTAAGTGGAACTGCTCCCTTTTGGTACCAAGCTTATCCTTTTGTCTTTGGAACACGGATTCTTTTTGGTTTAGGTGTTGGGATGATCAATGCCAAGGCCATTTCTATTATCAGTGAACGCTATCAAGGAAAAACGAGAATTCAGATGTTAGGGCTACGCGGTTCTGCAGAGGTCGTTGGGGCTTCTCTCATTACCTTGGCAGTCGGCCAATTGTTGGCCTTTGGTTGGACAGCTACTTTCTTAGCTTATAGTGCTGGATTTTTAGTTCTGATCCTTTATCTGCTCTTTGTACCTTATGGAAAAGAAAAGAAAGAAGTCAAGAAAAAAACGAAGGAAGCAAGTCGCTTAACTCGGGAAATGAAGGGCTTGATTTTTATCTTAGCTATTGAAGCGGCGGTTGTAGTTTGTACCAATACAGCTATTACCATCCGTATTCCAAGTCTGATGGTGGAAAGAGGACTGGGAGATGCCCAGTTATCTAGTTTTGTTCTTAGTGTCATGCAGTTAATCGGGATTGTGGCTGGTGTGAGTTTTTCTTTCCTGATTTCAATATTTAAAGAGAAACTGCTCCTCTGGTCTGGTATTACCTTCGGCTTGGGGCAAATTGTGATTGCCTTGTCTCCATCCTTGTGGGTGGTAGTGGCAGGAAGTATTCTGGCTGGCTTTGCCTACAGTGTAGCCTTGACGACAGTCTTTCAACTTGTCTCTGAAAGAATTCCAGCTAAACTCCTCAATCAAGCAACCTCATTTGCAGTTTTAGGCTGTAGTTTCGGAGCCTTTACGACTCCATTCGTTCTAGGTGCAATTGGCTTATTAACTCACAATGGGATGTTGGTCTTTGCTATCTTAGGATCTTGGTTAATTGTAACCTCTATCTTTGTCATGTACCTACTTCAAAAGAGAGCTTAGGATTGGTTTCCTAAGTTTTTCTTTTTTGGATTTTTGTACCCAGACACTATTTGATTTAGGGCCTTGTTTACAGACTAATTTCTTGATAAAATAGAAGTTATGACAAGATATAAAGCAACTATTTCCTATGATGGTTACGCCTTTGCTGGTTTTCAGCGCCAGCCCCATGCGCGTAGTGTTCAGGAAGAAATTGAAAAAACCTTGACCAAGTTAAATAAAGGGCAAGCCATTACTGTTCACGGTGCTGGTAGGACAGATAGTGGGGTTCATGCCCTGGGACAGGTTATTCATTTTAACCTGCCTTATCAAATGGATGAGGAGAAGCTCCGTTTTGCTCTAGACACTCAGTCCCCTGAAGATATTGATGTGATTTCGATTGAGCTTGTGGCGGATGATTTTCATTGCCGTTATGCTAAGCACAGTAAGACCTATGAGTTTATCGTGGATAGGGGCCGTCCCAAAAATCCGATGCGCCGTCACTATGCCACCCACTTTCCTTATCCGCTTGATGTGGAACGCATGCAGATTGCAATCAAAAAGCTAGAGGGGACCCATGATTTTACAGGTTTTACAGCCTCTGGGACCAGTGTAGAGGACAAGGTTCGCACCATCACAGAAGCTAGTTTAACAGTCGATGAGACCGGCCAGTTTTTGACTTTTACCTTTGCAGGAAATGGTTTCTTGTATAAGCAGATTCGCAATATGGTGGGGACACTGCTCAAAATCGGCAACAACCGTATGCAAGTGGAGCAGATTGACCTCATCTTGGAGAAGAAGGACAGGCAACTTGCTGGTCCAACGGCAGCACCTAATGGTTTGTATTTAAAGGAGATTCGTTATGAAGAATAATCGTATTTTAGCACTTTCTGGAAATGATATTTTTAGTGGTGGTGGTTTGTCAGCTGATTTGGCTACCTATACCTTAAACGGCTTGCATGGTTTTGTAGCTGTGACTTGTTTGACCGCCTTAACAGAAAAAGGCTTTGAGGTCTTTCCAACTGACGATACCATTTTTCAACATGAATTAGATAGCTTGCGTGATGTGGAATTTGCAGGGATTAAGATTGGTCTTCTACCAACTGTCAGCGTAGCTGAGAAGGCTTTGGACTTTATCAAGCAACGCCCAGGAGTGCCTGTGGTTCTGGATCCTGTCTTGGTCTGCAAGGAAACACACGACGTAGCTGTAAGTGAACTCTGCCAAGAATTGATTCGCTTTTTCCCTTATGTCAGTGTGATCACGCCTAATCTTCCTGAAGCAGAATTATTGGTTGGTCAGGAAATTAAAACCTTGGAAGATATGAAAACGGCAGCGCAGAAATTGCATGAATTAGGAGCGCCAGCAGTCATTATCAAGGGAGGCAATCGCCTTAATCAGGACAAGGCTGTAGATGTATTTTATGATGGACAAAACTTTACAGTCCTAGAAAATCCCGTTATCCAAGGGCAAAATGCTGGCGCAGGTTGTACCTTTGCCTCTAGCATCGCCAGTCACTTGGTTAAAGGTGATGAACTTTTACCAGCAGTAGAAAGTTCTAAGGCTTTCGTTTATCGTGCTATTGCACAAGCAGATCAGTATGGAGTAAGACAATATGAAGCAGACAAAAACAACTAAAATCGCACTTGTATCTCTATTAACCGCCCTTTCTGTGGTTCTAGGCTATTTCTTAAAAATTCCAACACCGACAGGCATTCTAACTCTTTTAGATGCGGGTGTCTTCTTCGCGGCCTTTTACTTTGGTAGTCGTGAAGGAGCTGTAGTCGGAGGACTAGCAGGTTTCTTGATTGACCTCTTATCAGGCTACCCTCAGTGGATGTTCTTTAGCTTGGTCAACCATGGCTTGCAGGGATTTTTTGCAGGATTTAAAGGAAAAACTCAGTGGTTAGGCCTTGTCTTAGCAACGATTGCCATGGTAGGGGGTTACGCCTTGGGTTCTACTTTGATGAATGGCTGGGCTGCAGCTCTACCAGAAATTTTACCAAATTTCATGCAAAATATGGTAGGGATGATTGTAGGATTTATTCTTAGTCAAAGTATCAAGAAGATTAAGTAAAGAGTCTGAGCCAAAAGTCTTTCAAATTAGAAAAACGCATACTATCAAGTGTTCAAGAACCTTGATAGTATGCGTTTTATTGTGGGAAGATTTTTGAAAAATTTTAATCAAAATAAAGCAAATCTTTGCTGGTGCTTGTAAAGAGGTCAAAGCCATCCTTGGTAACAACACCGCAGTCTTCGATACGGACACCGACTTTACCAGGGATATAGATACCTGGTTCAACAGAGAAGCACATGCCTTCTTCGATGATCATGTCGTTTCCTTCCATGATAGATGGGAATTCGTGGACATCCATACCGATACCGTGACCAAGACGGTGGTTGAAGTACTCGCCGTAACCAGCTTTTTCGATGACCTCACGGGCAGCGCGGTCCACTTCATGGGCAGTCACACCTGGTTTGATAAAGTCAAGAGCAGCTTGTTGAGCTTCAAGAGTCAAGTTATAAATGTCTTTCTTGAATTGGTCTGGTTTACCAACAGCGACTGTACGAGTCATATCTGAAGCATAGCCGTTGACCAGAACACCGAGGTCAAAGAGGAGAAGAGCATTATTTTCAACCTTGTTTGCTGCTGGGATACCGTGTGGATTTGCAGCATTATCACCAGTCAAGACCATGGTATCGAAGCTCATTTCATAACCTTCACGTTTCATGGCAAAGTCAATTTGAGCGATGATATCTGTCTCTGTCTTATCAAGAGAAATATTGTCAAAGCCAACATTAACAGCCTTGTCCGCATAGAGACCTGCAACCATCATTTTTTGCACTTCGTCAGCTGATTTGATAAGGCGCATACGTTGGATACGAGGAGTGAGGTTTTCAAACTCAGCAGTTTCAAAGACTATTTTCAAGCCATGATATTTGGTCAAGATGAGATTGTCAAACTCAACAGCGACACGTTTGAAGTCAAGTTGTGGAAGAGCATGTTTCATTTTTTGCCATGGATTTTCAGAATCCACATAGCCCACAACTGGGAAGGAAACAGTGCTGCTTGCACGCTCAACCTCAAGGGCTGGGACAAAGAGGAGAGGTTCCTGATCTGCTAGGACAAAAAGGAACATTTGGCGTTCATGGGGATCACTGTAAAAGCCAGTGAGGTAATTGATTGTGACGGGGTCAGATACGACAGCGACGTCTAGTTTTTCTGATTCAAGATATGTTACGATTTGTTGTAATTTAGACATATGCTACCTTCTTTCTACCCCTCTATTTTGGCAAAAAATGAGAGAAAATGCAAGGGAGAAGGGTAAAAGAAAAGACAAAAAAACTCCGACAAGATAACGGAGTTCTTTGATATGATTTTTCTTGGTTTAAGAAAAGTCAGCCTTGCTTTTGACATCACTGTATTCTTCAGCGATTTCTTGGCTGAGGATGTCCTCATAAGCAGGGAGTTGAATGTCCTGACCATATTTCTTCTTGAGGGCAGTAGTGACTAGGCGATAAGCAAGATTGGCATTGCGAGAGAGGATAGGCCCGTGGAAGTAAGAACCAAAGACATTCTTATAATGAACCCCTTCGCCGACCTTTTCTTCGTTATTTCCATTTCCATAGACAACCTGTCCCAGTGGTTTTTGGTCATCCGAGAGGAAAGTACGGCCCTGGTGATTTTCAAAGCCATAGTAGGTTTCATCGAAATCTTCATTGTGAATCTTGATGTCACCTATAAAACGGTTATTGGTCTGGTTGAGGGTGTAGTGGCCCATGACACCTAGCCCTTCGATACGTCTCCCTGAAGCTTCAATATAATATTGACCCAATAGTTGGAAACCACCGCAGATAGCCAGAACCACACCATCGTTTTGGATGTAGTTGTCAATGCTCTCTTTTTTAGCAGGTAGGTCGTCTGCAATAATACTTTGTTCAAAGTCTTGACCGCCACCGAAAAAGGCGATGTCGTAGTGATTTTCGTCAAAGTCATCATGGAGAGAAACGATGTCAACGGTCACATGGGCTCCCAGCTTTTCAGCCACATACTTGAGCATGAGGATGTTTCCATTGTCCCCGTATGTATTCATGAGGTTTCCGTAGAGGTGAGCGATGTTGAGCTGATAAGGGTAATTGCCATCTTTTGAGGAAAGTGAAGTATAAACCATTAGTTCATCTCCTTTCTAACAATCTGACGACTAGCCAGCAGTTCGCGGAATTCAAGCATAGCAGTATAGGTAGCCAGAATATAAGCATGCTTGCAGTCTTGGTTCTCAATTGTCTTAAGAACTTGTTCCAGATTGCTTGTTTCAGTGATTTTATCAGCTGGATAGCCTGTCACTCGGAGACGACGTGCGATTTCAGAATGACGAACACCGCCAGCGTTGATTTCAGGAATATCCATGTCAGTGATTTGTTCAAAATCCGCATCCCAGATCCAGCTGGTATCAATTCCATCTGCATAGTTGGCATTGAGGAGGACAGAGAGGCTAAATGGATAAGGAGCTAGTTTAATCATCTCGATAGCCTGGGTTGCACCAACTGGATTTTTAATCAAAACGAGGGTACATTCTTTGTCACCGATATGGAAGGTTTCCTGGCGTCCAAAGACAGCACGACTCTTATCAAATCCCTGCTTGATTAGTTGGGAATCTGCGCCGAGGAAACGGGCGATAGCCACAGCAGCTAGGGCGTTGTAGATGTTGTAAAGTCCACCGATTTGGATGCCGTATTCTTGGCCGTCAATGACAAAGCGAGAGCGATTGTTGGTTAACTCAACTAGTTCTGTCAAGCGATAGTCGAGATCAGGACGTTTACATCCACAACCTTCACAGATATAGGCACCCAAGTTTGCATAAGTATTGTGCTCATATTTGAGGATGCCTTGGCAGTCAGGGCAGAGGATTCCTTCGGTATTATAGTGAGCCAGCTGAGCTGGACCTTTCTCCAAGTCAAAACCAAAATACTGTACAGGATTTGGAATAGCTGGCTTGTAGAAAAGTGGACTGTCTCCATTAAGAAGAACAGTGGCAGTAGGCACCTTACGAATGGCATCCAAAATCATCTTGTAAGTTGTGTAAATCTCACCATAGCGGTCCATCTGGTCACGGAAAATATTAGTAATAACAAATAAGCTTGGCTTGATGTAGTCACAGATACGAGATAGACTGGCTTCGTCGATTTCTAGGACGGCAATATTTTTCCCAGTTTTAGAAGATTTGGCTGTTAAGAAGGTTGTCGCAATTCCTGTAATCATGTTGGCACCGCTTGGGTTGGTCAGAACTTGACCATAAACCTCTTTTAAAATGCCGACAGTGAGAGCAGTTGTCAAGGTTTTTCCGTTGGTTCCAGTCACTACGACAATCTCGTAGTTCTTAGCTAGGTTTTGTAAAATATCTTTATCGAATTGAAGGGCAAGTTTTCCTGGAAGCGTACTTCCACGGCCAAGACGGCTTAAAATGAAGTGGGAAGAACGCCCAGCAAGAAGGCCCAAAGTAGTTTTTAATTTCATGTTTCTATTATATCATAAAAGAAGGAAAAGACAGATTTGAGATTCCGCAGAAGTAAAAACAGCCCAAGGAGGGCTGTTCGATACGATTAAATCTCAACTTAAATCGCAAACAAGTCATTCAAGTTCTCAGCCAAGGTTGGGTGAGTGAAGATTTGTTTTGTGAAGTAAGTGTAAGGAATTTTGTTGTCCATAGCAACAGTGATGATGTTGATGATTTCTTGAGAACCTTCTGAGAAGATGCTTGCTCCAAGAATTTCTTTTGTTTCAGTATTAACAACAGCTTTGAAAGCTCCGCGAAGGTCTCCGTTTACGTGACCACGAGGCATTGCTGCAACAGGGATTTCTTTCACTGCGTATGGAAGTTTCAAATCAGCTGCTTGGCTTTCAGTCAAACCAACTTGTGAAAGTGCAGGTGTGATGAACATAGTATTTGGTACATTGAGACGGTCTTCAAGTGTGTAGCTGCCATCTCCAGCAAGGTAGCTGTAAACAACACGGAAGTCATCAAGTGAAATGTAAGTAAATTGAAGGCCACCGTTGACATCTCCAACTGCAAAGACACCAGGAACGTTTGTTTGACAATGTTTGTCTACTTTAATAGCACCACGTTCAGTTAGTTCAATATCTGTATTTTCAAGTTGAAGTGGTTCTACGTTTGGTTTACGTCCTGTTGCGTAGAGAAGGGCATCGAAACGGTAAGTTTCGTTTTCAGTCACAACGAGCACTTGGTCACCGTCGTTTTTGATTTCAGTAGTACGGATATTTTGAAGCAATTCAATACCGTCTTCTTCCATGTATTGTTTAGCAAGAGCTGCGATGGAAGGTTCTGCACGAGGAAGGAAAGTATCCAAGGCATCTAGGACTGTAACCTTGCTTCCAAGTTTGTTGTATAGGCCGGCAAATTCAAGACCGATATTTCCACCACCAAGGACTCCAAGGTTTTCAGGTAATTTGTCCAAGTTTTGGATACCTGTTGAGTCAAAGACGTTTTTGCTTGTAGCAAGTCCAGGGATTGGCAAGACGTTTGAAACAGCACCAGTGTTGATGACGATTGTTTCAGCAGTCAGTTCTTTCTTTTCATCACCAGCTTGGATTTCGATGACTTTATTTGAAAGGAAGTGAGCTTCCGCATCAAAGATATCGACGCCTGTACCAGCAACAGTCGCATAGTTTTTACCGTTGAGGCGACTAGTGATAGTGTTTTTGGTAGCAATCACTTCTTCAAAAGACAAGTCTTTCTCAGCAGCAACCAGCAAAGTTTTAGTTGGGATACAACCGATGTTGATACAAGTTCCACCGTACATAGCTTTGCTACGTTCAACGAGGGCAACTTTTTTACCAGCTGAAGCCAATTTACCTGCTAGTGTTTTACCAGCTTTACCAAATCCGATAACGATTAAATCATAAGTTAACATTTAGAGTTCCTCCTATTCGAATTTCATTCTAGCATAAGAAAAAAACTTTTGCACAATTCTGCTACGCTTTAAAAAAGTTTATGAAATAGTGGAAATTTCATCCTTATTTTCTCTGAAAAATCGTTTACATGAGTTTATCGATAGATTGGGCTATCTTTTGCTTCTCTCTTGTGTTATACTAGATAGGTTGCAAAGAAAACAGTACTTTTCTTTTGTGGAAAAGAAGCAACACGATTTTATATCCAGTATATGAAAATACGTCATAAAAAGAAAAGTATAAACTAAGCCCTATAGGGTGGCTTCGCACCACCTTTAGAAAGAAGAATATCGTGAAATTTAATGAATTAAACTTGTCTGCTGATTTGCTAGCAGAGATTGAAAAAGCTGGTTTTGTAGAAGCCAGTCCGATCCAAGAACAAACCATTCCCTTGGCCCTTGAAGGCAAGGACGTTATCGGTCAAGCTCAGACTGGTACAGGAAAAACTGCAGCCTTTGGCTTGCCTACCCTTGAAAAAATCCGTACAGAAGAAGCAACCATCCAAGCCTTGGTCATCGCTCCAACTCGTGAACTTGCTGTCCAAAGTCAAGAAGAACTTTTCCGCTTTGGTCGTAGTAAGGGAGTCAAAGTCCGCTCAGTATATGGCGGATCAAGCATTGAAAAACAAATTAAGGCTCTTAAATCTGGTGCCCATATCGTGGTGGGAACTCCAGGTCGCCTCTTGGACTTGATTAAACGCAAGGCCTTGAAATTACAAGATATTGAAACTCTTATCCTTGACGAAGCGGATGAAATGCTCAATATGGGCTTCCTAGAAGATATCGAGGCCATCATTTCTCGTGTCCCTGAAAACCGTCAAACTTTGCTTTTCTCAGCAACTATGCCAGATGCCATCAAACGTATCGGTGTTCAGTTTATGAAAGAACCTGAGCATGTCAAGATTGCTGCTAAGGAATTGACAACAGAATTGGTTGACCAATACTATATTCGTGTTAAAGAACAAGAAAAGTTTGATACCATGACTCGTCTCATGGATGTGGAACAGCCTGAGCTTGCTATCGTATTTGGTCGTACAAAACGTCGTGTAGATGAATTGACTCGTGGTTTGAAAATCCGTGGCTTCCGTGCAGAAGGAATTCATGGTGATTTGGACCAAAACAAACGTCTTCGTGTCCTTCGTGACTTCAAAAATGGTAATCTCGATGTTTTGGTTGCGACAGACGTTGCAGCGCGTGGGTTGGATATTTCAGGTGTGACCCATGTCTATAACTACGATATTCCACAAGATCCTGAAAGTTATGTTCACCGTATCGGTCGTACAGGTCGTGCTGGTAAATCAGGTCAATCAATTACCTTTGTTGCTCCAAATGAAATGGGCTACCTTCAAATCATCGAAAACTTGACTAAGAAACGCATGAAAGGCTTGAAACCAGCGACAGCTGAAGAAGCCTTCCAAGCTAAGAAACAAGTAGCGCTCAAGAAAATCGAACGTGATTTTGCAGATGAGACAATCCGTGGCAACTTTGAGAAATTTGGTAAGGATGCTCGCAAGTTGGCTGCTGAATTTACTCCAGAAGAATTGGCCATGTATATCTTGAGTCTAACTGTTCAAGATCCGGATAGTCTTCCAGTAGTGGAGATTGCGCGTGAAAAACCACTGCCATTTAAACCATCAGGTAATGGCTTCGGTGGTAAAGGTAAGGGAGGTCGTCGTGGAGATGACCGTCGTGATCGCGAACGCCGTGGCAATGGTCGCCGTGATGATTTCAAAAAAGGCAGTCGTGGAAATGATCGTTATGATAAGGAAAAACGTTACCGTAAGGATAATAAAAAACCACGTAACACTTCAAGCGAAAAGAAAACAGGCTTTGTTATTCGTAACAAGGGCGATAAATAAGAAAAAGCGGTTCAAAATGAATCGCTTTTTTATATAAGGAGACCGAATGGAAAAGAAAGATAAATAAAATAGATATATTATCTTCTTGTAATATTATAATACACAAAAATAAGGATCTTGTCAATAGAAAAGAAGAAAATTAATTAAAAATATTCTTGTTTTTTCAAATTGCAATTAAATAAGCAATTTTCAGATAATAATTGAAAATTCAAGCTGTTTATGTTATAATGATAGCGATTATATTCGAGGTGAAAAATGGCACATTTATTAGAAAAAACTAGAAAAATTACTTCTATCCTGAAGCGCTCAGAGGAGCAGTTGCAGGAAGAGCTTCCCTACAATGCAATTACCCGTCAATTGGCAGATATTATTGACTGTAACGCCTGTATCGTTAATAGCAAGGGACGTCTCCTTGGCTATTTTATGCGTTACAAAACCAATACAGATCGTGTAGAGCAATTCTTCCAAACTAAGATTTTCCCGGATGACTACATTCAAGGCGCGAACATGATCTACGATACAGAAGCCAATCTGACAGTTGATCATGATTTGAGTATTTTCCCTGTGGAAAGTCGTGCTGATTTTCCTGATGGCTTGACGACTATTGCACCGATTCATGTATCAGGGATTCGACTTGGTTCTTTGATTATTTGGCGCAATGATAAAAAATTCGAAGACGAGGACTTGATTCTTGTTGAGATTGCGAGTACCGTTGTTGGAATTCAACTCCTTAATTTCCAGCGTGAAGAAGATGAGAAAAATATCCGCCGCCGTACTGCTGTTACCATGGCGGTTAATACCCTTTCTTACTCTGAACTCCGTGCTGTTTCAGCAATTTTAGGGGAATTAAATGGAAATGAAGGGCAGTTGACTGCGTCAGTGATTGCAGATCGTATTGGAATCACTCGCTCTGTGATTGTCAATGCCCTTCGTAAACTTGAGTCTGCAGGGATTATTGAAAGTCGCTCACTTGGAATGAAGGGAACCTATCTTAAGGTCTTGATTTCAGATATTTTTGAAGAAGTGAAGAAAAGAGATTACTAATGACTAAGGCTTTAATTTCGATTGACTATACAGAAGATTTTGTTGCTGATAGTGGAAAATTGACAGCAGGCGCTCCAGCTCAGGCGATTTCGGATGCCATCAGCAAGGTAACTCGATTAGCTTTTGAACGTGGAGATTACATCTTCTTTACCATTGATGCTCATGAAGAAAACGATTGTTTCCATCCAGAAAGCAAGCTATTTCCTCCTCACAATTTGATTGGGACTAGTGGACGCAATTTATACGGAGATTTGGGGACCTTTTATCAAGAGCATGGTTCAGACAGTCGTGTCTTTTGGATGGATAAACGCCATTACTCAGCTTTTTCAGGGACTGACCTGGATATCCGTTTGAGAGAGCGTCGAATTTCTACAGTTATTTTAACCGGAGTCTTGACGGATATCTGTGTCCTGCATACAGCCATAGATGCCTATAATCTAGGATATGACATCGAGATTGTTAAACCAGCTGTTGCTTCCATCTGGCCTGAAAATCATCAATTTGCCCTAGGTCATTTCAAAAATACACTCGGAGCTAAGTTAGTAGATGAAAATCTAAATGAACTTTCTGAGTAATTTGGTTGATGAAATGAAAAAAATTGAAAAAAAGTGTTGACAAGCATCCTAAAAGTTGATATACTAGTAAAGTAATCGACGCGGGGATGGCGGAATTGGCAGACGCGCAGGACTAAGGATCCTGTGACCGCTTTAGGTCGTGAGGGTTCAAGTCCCTCTCTCCGCATAGGATAAGAGTTAGCTTAGGCTAGCTCTTTTTTTATCTAATTTAAGTAGAGCAAAAAATTTTTGCTCTTTTTTTGTATTTCATAAACATTTCATATTTGGATTTTATAATAGTCTTACAAATATGGAGGTGACGAATGAATCCAATCCAAAGAGCTTGGGCTTATGTCAGCAGAAAACGACTGAGAAGTTTTATTTTATTTCTGATTTTATTGGTCCTATTGGCTGGAATTTCGGCCTGTTTGACTCTGATGAAGTCCAACAAAACAGTTGAAACCAATCTTTATAAATCACTCAACACATCTTTTTCTATTAAGAAGATAGAAAATGGTCAGACCTTCAAGTTGTCAGACCTAGCATCTGTAAGCAAGATTAAGGGGCTAGAAAATGTTTCTCCTGAACTCGAGACGGTCGCAAAACTAAAAGACAAGGAAGCAGTGAGTGGCGAGCAGAGCGTGGAACGTGATGATTTGTCCGCTGCGGATAAGAATTTGGTTAGCTTAACGGCTCTTGAAGATTCATCTAAGGATGTTACCTTTACCAGCTCGGCTTTCAATCTAAAAGAAGGGCGACACCTTCAAAAAGGGGATTCCAAGAAAATCTTGATCCACGAAGAGTTGGCCAAGAAGAACGGTCTTTCGCTTCATAACAAGCTTCGCTTGGATGCTGGACAGTCAGAATCTGGCAAAGGACAAACAGTAGAGTTTGAAATCGTCGGAATCTTCTCTGGTAAAAAACAAGAGAAATTTACAGGTTTGTCTTCTGACTTCAGTGAAAACCAAGTCTTTACAGACTATGAAAGTAGTCAAACTCTTTTAGGAAATAGTGAAGCTCAAGTCAGTGCAGCACGCTTCTATGTAGAAAATCCTAAGGAAATGGACGGACTCATGAAGCAGGTAGAAAACTTGGCCTTGGAAAATCAAGGCTACCAAGTTGAGAAGGAAAACAAGGCCTTTGAACAAATCAAAGACTCAGTGGCTACTTTCCAAACCTTTCTGACAATCTTCCTTTATGGGATGTTGATAGCTGGAGCTGGAGCCTTAATTTTGGTCTTATCTCTCTGGTTGAGAGAAAGGGTCTACGAAGTGGGAATTTTACTTGCACTTGGAAAAGGCAAGAGCTCGATTTTCCTACAATTCTGTTTAGAGGTAGTTTTGGTATCTCTCGGTGCCTTGCTTCCATCCTTTATCGCTGGAAATGCCATTACATCCTATCTGCTCCAAACCCTACTAGCAAGTGGAGATCAGGCAAGCTTACAAGATACACTAGCCAAAACAAGCAGTTTATCAACCAGCATCTTATCTTTTGCAGAATCCTATGTTTTTCTAGTTCTGCTTAGTTGCTTATCTGTAGCTCTTTGTTTCCTATTCTTATTTAGAAAATCACCGAAAGAAATTTTATCATCTATTAGTTAAGAAGGAGAAATCATGACTTTATTACAATTACAAGATGTTACCTACCGTTATAAGAACACTGCTGAAGCAGTCCTATATCAGATCAATTATAATTTTGAACCCGGGAAATTTTACAGTATTATTGGGGAGTCAGGAGCAGGAAAATCCACTCTCTTGTCCCTACTGGCTGGTCTAGATAGTCCTGTTGAAGGTTCTATCCTTTTCCAAGGAGAGGATATTCGTAAGAAGGGCTATTCCTACCATCGTATGCACCATATTTCCCTGGTCTTTCAAAATTATAACTTGATAGATTATCTTTCTCCACTGGAAAATATCCGCTTGGTCAACAAAAAGGCAAGCAAGGATACACTGCTTGAGCTTGGTTTGGATGAAAGTCAGATCAAGCGGAATGTTCTCCAGTTATCAGGTGGTCAACAACAACGTGTGGCCATTGCGCGCAGTCTGGTATCAGAAGCTCCAGTTATTCTCGCGGATGAGCCAACGGGAAATCTGGACCCTAAAACTGCTGGAGATATTGTCGAACTGCTCAAATCACTTGCCCAGAAAACAGGTAAATGTGTCATCGTCGTCACCCACAGTAAAGAAGTGGCACAGGCGTCAGATATTACACTTGAATTGAAGGATAAGAAACTGACTGAAACTCGCAATACGACGAAATAATATGAGCTTTTCTGTTAGAATTATAAGAAAGAACAAAATCTAGAAAGGGAACCTATGTTACACAACGCATTTGCCTATGTTACAAGGAAGTTTTTCAAATCGATTGTCATCTTCCTGATTATTCTCCTCATGGCGAGCTTAAGTTTGGTCGGCTTGTCGATTAAGGGAGCTACTGCCAAGGCTTCTCAGGAGACCTTTAAAAATATCACCAATAGCTTCTCCATGCAAATCAATCGTCGCGTTAATCAAGGAACGCCTCGTGGTGCTGGGAATATTAAGGGTGAAGATATCAAAAAAATCACTGAAAACAAGGCCATCGAGTCTTATGTGAAACGTATCAACGCTATCGGAGATTTGACTGGATATGAACTTATCGAAACGCCAGATACCAAGAAAAATCTAACACCTGACCGTGCTAAACATTTTGGAAGTAGCTTGATGATTACAGGTGTCAATGACTCCTCTAAAGAAGACAAGTTTGTCTCGGGCTCTTATAAATTGGTTGAAGGAGAGCACTTAACAAACGACGACAAGGACAAGATCCTCCTGCACAAGGACTTGGCAGCCAAACACGGCTGGAAAGTCGGGGATAAGGTCAAACTAGACTCCAATATCTACGATGCAGACAATGAAAAAGGAGCCAAGGAAACAGTCGAAGTGACAATCAAGGGACTCTTTGATGGTCACAATAAGTCGGCAGTAACCTACTCACAAGAACTATACGAGAACACAGCTATCACAGACATCCATACAGCTGCTAAACTATATGGTTATACAGAAGACACAGCTATTTATGGGGACGCAACCTTCTTTGTAACAGCGGACAAGAACTTGGATGATGTTATGAAAGAGTTGAATGGCATCAGTGGTATCAACTGGAAGAGCTATACTTTAGTTAAGAGCTCCTCTAACTACCCAGCTCTTGAGCAATCCATTTCTGGTATGTACAAGATGGCCAATCTCCTCTTCTGGGGTAGCTTGAGTTTCTCAGTTCTTCTCCTTGCCCTCTTACTCAGCCTTTGGATCAATGCCCGTCGCAAGGAAGTGGGTATTCTCCTCTCTATTGGTCTCAAGCAGGCAAGTATCTTGGGTCAATTCATCACTGAATCCATCGTGATTGCCATCCCTGCTCTTGTTTCTGCTTACTTCTTAGCTACTTACACAGCGCGTGCAATCGGAAATACTGTTCTTGCCAATGTCACTTCAGGTGTTGCCAAGCAAGCCAGCAAGGCTGCTCAAGCCTCCAACCTTGGTGGTGGTGCAGAAGTAGATGGCTTTAGCAAGACCTTGTCGAGCCTAGACATTTCCATTCAGACATCAGACTTTATCATCGTCTTTGTCCTTGCCTTGGTTCTAGTGGTTCTCGTTATGGCGCTTGCTTCAAGCAATCTCCTTAGAAAACAACCAAAAGAGCTTCTGCTGGATAGTGAATAAATTTGAAAAAATTAGTCTAAAATAGAGACTACATCTTATTTTTCTATTCAAGAATGGTGGATAGAGAATGGCTATTTAACAATTCAAAATAGAGCCGAAAGCAGTGGTGGAAATCATTGCTTTCAGTTGCTTTCTTTGTACTTTAGTACTTAAACATGATATACTAAAGATATGGAATTTATTAGAAAGGAATTTCACAACTTATATATGGAATTGTGCATAAGAATCTATAGAAACTTTATTTTGAAAATAGATAGATAAATCTGTAGAAGCCTGTGCATATCGTAAACATAGGCTAGTAGGCCTAGGCAGGCTCTACTTTGGAAAATATAGATTAGTGAGGAAAAATAAACATTATGAGACAAACAAATGTTAGAGGAACATTATCCCTCCGTGGCTTTAGAAAATTAAGAACTGGTGCAATTGTTGCGACAGGTGTGATTTTATTGGGGCTGGGCTTTTTAGCTCCAACTGTGTCAGCCAGTGAACAAGATGGTGTCTGGGTAGCCAGAACAGTTGCAGAAGTAAAGGCTGATATTCAAAAAGAAGGTGATTTATTTAAGTATGTTATTAAGTGGGGGGACACATTAAGTGTTATCAGCGAAGCAAGTAATATCCCTGTAGATGTACTCCAAGAAATGAATCATACTTCAGGCAAGAATTTATTCTTACCGCACAATGAATTGTACTTTACTGAAGCTGAAACGATTTCAGATACAGTCACAAAACACAAGATTGTCATCAAGGAAAGTGGTGCAAGTGGCGAAGTTCGCACTTACGAAGTCTTGCTCAAGAAAGATCAAGAGACAAAAGCTGTTACTTTTGAATTAACAGATGTCACTGAGAAAGTTGAAAAAATGGCTGTGAACTATAGCCCAGTCTATCAGCCTGTATCAGCTCCAGTAGTGGAAAGAGCGGAAGAATCGGGTGAAGAACTTGCCTCAGAAGCACCAGCAGAGACAAGCCCAGAAGTTAAGGAAGAAACAGAAGCTCCAGTAGCGTCAAAAGCAGAAACAAGGTCAGAAACTTTAAATGTTCCATCTGCATATACTACAAATGGGTCAGGAAACTCAACTGAATCAAGTCCAGCAGTAGACAAGGCCCCTTCAAATACAGGGACTACAAATCAACCTGTAGCTTCAAATCCAAGTTCTGAAGTTCCAGTTCCAAAAGCAGAAGAACCAGCATCGCCAGCACCGAAAGTAGAAGAACCAGCGACACCCGCACCAAAAGCAGAGGAGCCAGTGGCAACAACGCCAAAAGCAGAAGAACCAGTGTCTCCAGCGCCAAAAGTAGACGAGCCAGCGGCTACCACGCCGAAAGCGGATGAGTCAGTATCTCCAGCACCGAAAGCAGATGAGCCAGCGACACCAGCGCCAAAAGCAGAGGAACCAACGACACCAGCACCAAAGGTGGATGAGCCAGTATCTCCAGCACCGAAAGCAGACGAGCCAGTGGCACCAGCACCAAAAGCAGATGAGCCAGTGTCTCCAGCGCCAAAAGTAGAAGAGCCAACTGCAACAACGCCAAAAGCAGATGAGCCAGCGGCATCAGTACCAAAAGCAGACGAGCAATTAGCGCCGACATCAAAAGTGGAAGAACCAGCAACACCAGCACCGAAAGTGGAAGAACCAGCGACACCAGCACCAAAAGCAGAGGAACCAACGACACCAGCACCGAAAGCAGAGGAACCAACGACACCAGCGCCGAAAGTGGAAGAACCAGCAACACCAGCGTCATCAGCACCGAAAGACGATGAATCAGGTTCTTCAGTTGAATCTCCATCAACAGGCAATCATTCAGACGAGTCAGGAACACCATCTGAAACTCCTACAGGTGACTCAACTTCGTCACTGGACGCTTCAGGCGAGCCCAATTTCACTGAACAGCCAGCTGGAGAATCAGGTAAATCTGAAACAACGTCAGAACCTTCTAATACTCCATCTGCGGAAGCTACAAATGATTCAGGGAATACAGCAACATCAAGTCCGGTAACAGATGGTACTACTTCAAACACAGGGACTACAGAACAACCTGAAACTCCAGCTTCAAAACCAGAAGCAACAATACCCAAAGAGGATAAACTACCAACTAATCAAAATGGAGATACATCAAATCCAGTAGATTCAAAGGATGAAACACCAAATCCGGCTCCGGCACCTAAAGAAGATACTTCGTCTGAAGAAGTAGCACCTAAAGATGAAAAATTTGAGGAAGCGAAAAAAGAAGGAAAGGATATTATTGAAGGAATTGCATCTTCAAAACTTAGTGAAATAGAAAAAGTTAAAGACGAAGCCGAAAAAGAAAAATTAAAAGCGGAATTAAAAACATTAAAAGAAGACGCATTAGCCGCAATAAAAAATGCTAAGAATCATGATGCTGCAGTAGCTGCTACAGATGAGTATCAAACTAAAATTGATGGAATTAATGTTCCAGGGGAAGAGTTACCAGCACCAAATTATGATAAAGATAATTTAACGAATGGTCGTAATGAAGGTACTACTATTGACAATGGAAGTACAGCAATAGGTCATGGGTCAGGTGAAGCTACCTCGACAACTCCGACACAGCCTTCTTCAACTTCAGAAGGTACTTCAAGTTTTAGAAATGCTCCATCAGTTCAAGCAAGAGCAAGAAGAGTGGCACGTTCAACATCAGAATCAGATGGAACTGTAAATATTAGCTATAACTTCGCTGAAATGCCAGATATTCATGGTTTCCTATCTGACCCGGGAGAAGATAACACTGTCACAATTCCTGCTGGAACGAGTGAAGCACAGGCAAAAGAGCTAGTAAAAGAAAAAATTCAAGCCAAGATAAAAGACCTAGCTGCTAGAGGGTATCATGTGAAAAATGACATTATTTT
The DNA here is from genome assembly GCF_049738055.1 of Streptococcus sp. CL6.22. GTDB lineage: Bacteria > Bacillota > Bacilli > Lactobacillales > Streptococcaceae > Streptococcus > Streptococcus mitis_DJ. The sequence goes on from NZ_JBKOTV010000008.1 coordinate 25,764, forward strand.
TGAACAAGATACTACTGTGAAAAATTATAACTACGTCGTTACATTCACTAAGGAGGCTACAGAAACTTCAGGTTTCAGAATGGCTCCAGCAGTTCAACCGCGCGCTAGCAGAAATCGTAGAAGTCTAGAACAGCCAGCTCCTCAAAAGGTCAAAGTCAATGTTTTTTATAACTTTGATCAAATGAAAGATATTGCAGGTTTCCTAGGAGATATCAATGGAACTTCTCTTGAAATTGCAGAAGGTTTATCAAATGAAGAGGTGAAAGTAGCAGTTAAGAAACAAGTTGAAGCTAAGAAAGAAGAGCTGAGCAAACGCGGCTATACTTTCAAAGAGGACTATGTCTATCAAGCTAATGGGAAAGATTATAATTACGTTGTAACATTCACTAAGGAGGCTACAGGAACTTCAGGTTTCAGAATGGCTCCAGCAGTTCAACCGCGCGCTAGCAGAAATCGTAGAAGTCTAGAACAGCCAGCTCCTCAAAAGGTCAAAGTAAATGTATTTTATAACTTTGATAAAATGAAAGATATTGCAGGTTTCCTAGGAGATATCAATGGAACTTCTCTTGAAATCGCGGAAGGTTTATCAACTGAACAGGTGAAAGCAGCAGTCAAGAGCCAAGTTGATGCTAAGAAAGAAGAGTTGAGCAAACGCGGCTATACTTTCAAAGAGGACTATGTCTATCAAGCTAATGGGAAAGATTATAACTACGTTGTAACATTTTCAAAAGCAGCTAAATAATTTTCATTCCATAGGGAGTGAAATGTGAGCAGAGAGAGCGATAGGCTCTCTTTGTTTTATCTAGTAGCAAGTTTCTTAAAGACAAAAGGCCAATAAGAGATTATAATAAATAGAGTAGGTATTTATTCTAAGAAAAATAAAAAAGAGAGCAGTTAAAGTATGAAAATTTTAATTGTAGAAGATGAAGAGATGATCCGTGAGGGAGTCAGTGACTATTTGACGGATTGCGGTTATGAAACCATTGAGGCAGCAGACGGTCAAGAAGCCTTAGAAAAATTTTCCAGCTATGAAATAGCCTTGGTTTTACTGGATATCCAGATGCCCAAGCTCAATGGCCTAGAAGTCCTAGCGGAGATTCGTAAAACCAGCCAAGTCCCTGTCTTGATGCTGACCGCCTTTCAGGATGAGGAATACAAGCTGAGCGCCTTTGCCTCTCTGGCAGATGGCTATCTGGAAAAGCCCTTCTCCCTCTCCCTCTTAAAAGTGAGGGTAGACGCGATTTTTAAGCGCTACTACGATACAGGACGAGTCTTCTCCTATAAGGATACCAAGGTGGACTTTGAGAGCTACAGTGCCAGCCTAGCAGGTCAAGAAGTGGCTGTTAATGCTAAAGAGTTGGAAATTTTGGACTATCTGGTGAAAAATGAAGGACGGGCTTTGACCCGATCTCAGATAATTGATGCCGTATGGAAAGCGACAGATGAGGTTCCCTTTGACCGTGTCATTGATGTTTATATCAAGGAGCTGCGGAAAAAGCTAGACTTGGATTGCATCCTCACTGTGCGCAATGTTGGTTATAAATTGGAGCGAAAATGAAACGAACAGGTTTATTTACAAAGATATTTATCTATACCTTCTCGATATTTAGTGTTCTGGTTATCTGCCTTCATTTGGCTATTTATTTTCTTTTTCCTTCTACTTATCTGAGTCATCGTCAGGAAACCATTGGTCAGAAAGCGACAGCCATTGCCCAGTCCCTAGAAGGTAAGGATAGGCAGAGCATCGAGCAAGTGTTAGACTTGTATTCTCAGACTAGTGATATCAAGGGGACCGTCAAGGGCGAGATGACCGAGGACAAGTTAGAAGTAAAGGACAGCCTTCCTCTGGATACAGATCGCCAGACAACCTCTCTTTTTATCGAGGAGCGCGAGGTGAAAACGCAGGACGGTGGTACCATGACTCTCCAGTTTTTAGCGTCCATGGATTTGCAAAAGGAAGCAGAGCAAATCAGTCTCCAGTTTCTTCCCTATACCTTGCTGGCATCCTTTCTGATTTCCCTTTTGGTAGCCTATATCTATGCTCGGACCATTGTTGCCCCGATTTTGGAAATCAAGCGAGTAACTCGTAGAATGATGGAACTGGATGCCCAAGTGCGATTGCGCGTGGATTCTAGGGATGAGATTGGTGATCTCAAGGAACAAATCAATAGCCTCTACCAGCATCTTTTGACTGTCATTGCGGACTTGCATGACAAGAATGAAGCTATTCTCCAGCTTGAAAAGATGAAGGTCGAATTCCTACGAGGGGCTTCTCATGAATTGAAAACACCACTGGCTAGTTTGAAAATCTTGATCGAAAACATGAAAGAAAATGTTGGTCGTTATAAGGATAGAGACCACTATCTGGGAGTTGCCTTAGGGATTGTGGATGAACTCAATCACCATGTTCTGCAGATACTTTCCCTCTCGTCTGTGCAGGAATTGAGAGATGATAGGGAACAAATTGACCTATACCAGATGACGCAAAGTCTAGTTAAGGATTATGCTTTACTAGCCAAGGAAAGAGAACTCCAGATAGACAATAGTTTAACCCATCAGCAGGCTTATCTAAACCCATCAGTTATGAAGTTGATTCTTTCTAACCTTATCAGCAATGCCATCAAGCACTCTGTTCCAGGTGGCTTGGTTCGCATTGGCGAAAGAGAAGGAGAACTCTTTATCGAGAATAGTTGTAGTCCTGAAGAACAAGAAAAACTGGCCCAGTCTTTTTCTGATAATGCTAGTCGTAAGGCCAAGGGGTCTGGGATGGGGCTCTTTGTGGTCAAGAGTCTATTAGAACATGAAAAATTACCCTATCATTTCGAGATGGAGGATAATCGTTTAACCTTCTTCATAGCTTTTCCAAAAGTCACCTAAGATTAGGGAGAGAAAGGGCTTACATAGATGAAGCTAGAAGAAATTCAATCGAAACTGCGGGAAAAACTAGATTTTTTTGTCAAAAAGTGATAAAATGAACAATGTAAATGGGATGACCCATAAAAATATACAGGAGGCCTGATAAAATGGCAATCGTTTCAGCAGAAAAATTTGTCCAAGCAGCTCGTGACAACGGTTATGCAGTTGGTGGATTTAACACAAACAACCTTGAGTGGACTCAAGCTATCTTGCGCGCAGCAGAAGCTAAAAAAGCTCCAGTTTTGATCCAAACTTCAATGGGTGCTGCTAAATACATGGGTGGTTACAAAGTTGCTCGCAACTTGATCGCTAACCTTGTTGAATCAATGGGTATCACTGTACCAGTAGCTATCCACCTTGACCACGGTCACTACGAAGATGCACTTGAGTGTATCCGAGTTGGTTATACTTCAGTTATGTTTGACGGTTCACACCTTCCAGTTGAAGAAAACCTTGAAAAAGCTCGTAAAGTTGTAGAATTTGCACATGCAAATGGTGTATCAGTGGAAGCTGAAGTTGGTACTATCGGTGGTGAAGAAGACGGAATCATCGGTGATGGTGAATTGGCTCCAATCGAAGACGCTAAAGCAATGGTTGAAACTGGTATCGACTTCTTGGCAGCTGGTATCGGTAACATCCACGGTCCTTACCCAGCAAACTGGAAAGGTCTTCACCTTGATCATTTGCAAAAATTGACTGAAGCTGTACCAGGATTCCCAATCGTATTGCACGGTGGATCAGGTATCCCTGATGAGCAAATCCAAGCAGCTATCAAACTTGGTGTTGCGAAAGTTAACGTTAACACTGAATGCCAAATCGCATTCGCTAACGCAACTCGTAAATTTGCTCGTGACTACGAAGCAAACGAAGCAGAATACGACAAGAAAAAACTCTTCGACCCACGTAAATTCTTGGCTGATGGTGTAAAAGCTATCCAAGCATCAGTTGAAGAACGTATCGACGTATTCGGTTCAGAAGGTAAAGCTTAATCTAGCTGAATAATACAGATAGAACCTGCCCATTGGGTGGGTTTTTTGTGTTTTAAGGAAACTATCAAGCCAGAATTTTTGAATAAAAGTATTATTTTAAGAGAGGAATCTCTAATTTTATAAACTTTAGGCAAACGCTTGCATTCTGTTTTTTATTGGACTATAATAGGTTGGTATAAAGCCTTTTGTAGTAATAAAATGTAGAAGGTATAGAAAGTAAGGATTTAGAAGACTTGTAGTCAAAAATACAATGTTGCTATTCCTTGCATAGGGAGATAGATATGGCAATGATAGAAGTGGAACATCTTCAGAAAAATTTTGTGAAGACTGTTAAGGAACCGGGCTTGAAGGGGGCTTTGCGCTCCTTTATTCATCCTGAAAAGCAGACCTTTGAAGCGGTCAAGGATTTGACCTTTGAGGTTCCAAAAGGACAAATTTTAGGATTTATAGGAGCCAATGGTGCAGGGAAGTCGACAACCATTAAAATGCTGACTGGGATTTTGAAACCGACATCTGGTTTTTGTCGGATTAATGGCAAGATTCCACAGAACAATCGCCAAGATTATGTCAAGGATATTGGGGTTGTTTTTGGGCAAAGAACCCAGTTGTGGTGGGATTTGGCTCTACAAGAGACCTACACGGTCTTGAAGGAGATTTATGATGTGCCAGACTCGCTCTTTCATAAGCGCATGGATTTTTTGAATGAAGTCTTGGATTTGAAGGACTTTATCAAGGACCCTGTGCGAACTCTTTCACTGGGACAACGCATGCGGGCGGACATTGCAGCTTCCTTGCTCCACAATCCCAAGGTTCTCTTTTTAGATGAGCCGACCATTGGTTTGGATGTTTCGGTCAAGGATAACATTCGTCGGGCCATTACCCAAATCAATCAGGAAGAAGAAACAACCATTCTTTTGACGACTCACGATCTGAGTGATATTGAGCAGCTCTGTAATCGGATTTTCATGATTGACAAGGGGCAGGAGATTTTTGATGGAACGGTGAGTCAGCTCAAGGAGACCTTTGGCAAGATGAAGACTCTATCCTTTGAATTGGTGCCAGGGCAAAGTCATCTCGCTTCTCACTATGAAGGCTTGCCTGATATGACCGTTGATAGACAAGGAAATAGTCTCAATATTGAATTTGATAGTTCCCGCTACCAGTCGGCGGACATTATCAAGCAAACCCTGTCTGATTTTGACATCCGAGATTTGAAGATGGTGGATACGGATATCGAGGACATTATCCGTCGCTTCTACCGAAAGGAGCTCTAAGATGGTCAAATTGTGGAGACGTTATAAACCCTTTATCAATGCAGGGATTCAGGAGTTGATTACCTATCGAGTCAATTTTCTTCTCTATCGGATTGGTGATGTGATGGGAGCATTTGTGGCTTTCTATCTCTGGAAGGCAGTCTTTGATTCCTCGCAGGAGTCCTTGATTCAGGGCTTCAGCATGGCAGATATCACCCTTTACATCATCATGAGTTTTGTGACTAATCTGTTGACCAAGTCAGATTCGTCTTTTATGATTGGGGAGGAGGTCAAGGATGGCTCTATCATCATGCGTTTGTTGCGACCAGTGCATTTTGCGGCCTCTTATCTCTTCACTGAACTTGGTTCCAAGTGGTTGATTTTTATATCTGTTGGACTGCCATTTTTAAGTGTCATTGTTTTGATGAAAGTCTTATCGGGGCAAGGTATTGTAGAAGTGCTGGGATTAACTGTCCTTTATCTTTTTAGCTTAACCCTAGCCTACCTGATTAACTTTTTCTTTAATATCTGCTTTGGATTTTCTGCCTTTGTGTTTAAAAATCTTTGGGGTTCCAACCTACTTAAGACTTCCATAGTGGCTTTTATGTCTGGAAGTTTGATTCCCTTGGCTTTCTTTCCAAAGGTTGTTTCAGATATTCTGTCCTTCCTGCCTTTTTCATCCTTGATTTACACTCCGGTCATGATTATCGTTGGGAAATACGATGCCAATCAGATTCTTCAGGCGCTCGCTTTGCAGTTTTTCTGGCTCTTAGTGATGGTGGGCTTGTCTCAGTTGATTTGGAAACGAGTCCAGTCCTTTATCACCATTCAAGGAGGTTAGTATGAAAAAATATCAACGCATGCATCTGATTTTTATCAGACAATACATCAAGCAAATCATGGAGTACAAGGTAGATTTTGTAGTTGGTGTCCTGGGAGTCTTTCTGACTCAAGGTCTGAACCTCTTGTTTCTCAATGTCATCTTTCAACACATCCCCTCGCTAGAAGGCTGGTCCTTCCAAGAGATTGCCTTTATCTATGGTTTTTCATTGATTCCCAAGGGATTGGATCATCTCTTTTTTGACAATCTCTGGGCGCTAGGGCAACGCCTAGTCCGAAAAGGGGAGTTTGACAAGTATCTGACTCGTCCTATCAATCCGCTCTTCCATATACTCGTTGAGACCTTTCAGATTGATGCCTTGGGCGAGCTCTTGGTCGGTGGTATTTTACTAGCGACAACAGTATCAAGTATTGCTTGGACGCTTCCCAAATTCCTGCTTTTCCTAGTTTGTATTCCTTTTGCGACCTTGATTTATACTTCCTTAAAAATCGCGACAGCTAGTATCGCTTTTTGGACCAAGCAGTCAGGCGCCATGATTTACATTTTCTATATGTTTAATGATTTTGCCAAGTATCCCATTTCAATTTATAATTCAGCTCTTCGTTGGTTGATTAGCTTTATCGTGCCATTTGCCTTTACGGCCTACTATCCTGCTAGCTATTTCTTGCAGGACAAGGATGTAATCTTTAACATCGGAGGTTTGATATTGATTTCTCTGGTTTTCTTTGTCATTTCCCTTAAACTTTGGGATAGGGGCTTGGATGCCTACGAAAGTGCAGGATCCTAAGAGGAAGAAACTCAAAGCCTTGTCTCAGGACAGGCTTTTTCTAATAGGAATGAAAATTCCTTGACATCCATCCTCAGAGTGCTATACTGTAAGTGTAATCGCCGATTTAGCTCAGTTGGTAGAGCACCGCACTCGTAACGCGAAGGTCACAGGTTCAAACCCTGCAATCGGCAAAGTGATGAAACTCATTCGACTGGGTTTCTTTTTATTTTATCTTAACTATTGAACCACTTAGACTTATATTTAGACCAGATAGGCAAAAGGCCTTGTTCTTGAAAAACTCCTCTGCTATAATGTTTTTTGTAAGGGATGTGAGGTGTCACTATCAGATAACTCAAGTTCCTAAAAAAGAAATTGGAGATAAACAAATGAAAAAATTATTGGGGATTGTATTTTTGGTAGCAGCAGCGACAGTATTGTATTTTGGTTCTGTAGGCTGGCCAAGTTTAGATGTCAACCTCTGGTCACTGATTCCGGTAGGATTGTTTCTCTTTTTCACTCTAGAGAATCTTTTGAAAAAGGATTACAAGGCTAGTCTGATGTGTTTGATTATTGCCTTTATCATTGCGAATGCAATTTTGGACCTTTTGCCAATTTCAAGCGGATTGGTGATTGGAGCAGGTGTCCTAGCTTGTGTAGGTATTGGTTATCTATTTCCTGATAAAGAAGGAAAATAAGAAGGAAGAATGAACAAAGTCAAGATCTAACTGAAATATTTGTTGGCTCTTTTTCTATGTCTAAAAATGTAAGAAAGAATTTTTGGTGGTAAAAGATTATTTCTAGTTTACTTTTTGATTTTACATTATGTTAAGATAAGAAAAAATATTTTTGTTTGAGATAGTAAAAAGCTATTCTTTTTTAAAATGTCAAGTAGAGTCCGATGTCGTATTTGTTATAATAAATTTCGCTACGATACTCTCTGGAAATTCTCCAATTTTTATAAAAAACAATCCAAAACATTGTTTTTATCTGTATTCGATTGACAAATTTTTTATTGGTTATAAAATCGTATTATAAGATAAATATAATAAGTAGCTTGCTATCAGACAAAATGAAAGCGGTTACCAATAGGAGGATTACATGCAAAAAGGTAATTGGAACAAAAAGAGAGTCTATAGTATTCGAAAATTTTCAGTCGGTGCTTGCTCTGTGCTTATTGGAACATGTGCTCTATTATTGGGGGCGAGCCTTAGTCAGGCTTCTTCGGTATATGCCAACGAAAATACTGAAGAGATTGTGTCAACAAATAGGATTGAGCACCAACCTGAAAACAAGGTAGTTACTGATTTTTCAAGTGAACATAAAGCTGAAGGAGTTATGACTGAAAAAGCCAGTGAGCAACCTGTTAAAGCTGAAAATGTATCTCTAATGGAAAATGCGGATGGTAGTGATACTACAGTTAAACCTCAAGCAGAGCAACCTTTAGTTTCAGCGGCTAATAATCAAGTAGTTCCCTCAGAAGAAGGTAAGGCTGAAGTCGAAAACAAAACAGAAGAAGCGAACAAGCCTGAGGATAGCAAGAAGCTTGAAGAAACAAATAAGACTGAGGTAACGGATAAATCTGAAGATAAAAATAAATCTGAGGATAAGAAGAAATTTGAAGAAACAAATAAAGCAGAATCACAAGATCGTTCTGTTTCAAAAGATAAGCAAGAATTCAAATCTGCTACGAATGAAGTAGTTGATAAGTTAATTGAAGATAGAAACATTTCCTTCAACCAGAATTGGCACTTTAAACTAAATGCCAATGCAAAGGAAGCTGTTAAACCAGACGCAGATATTACTTCATGGAAAAAAATGGATCTTCCTCATGACTGGAGTATTCATTTTGATTTTGACCATGATTCTCCAGCTCAAAACGAGGGTGGTCAACTGAATGGTGGAGATGGCTGGTATCGGAAAACCTTTAAGTTAGACGAAAAGGACTTAAATAAAGATGTTCGTGTAACCTTTGATGGAGTTTACATGGATTCACAAGTATTCGTCAATGGTCAACTAGTTGGTCACTATCCAAACGGTTACAATCAATTTTCATATGACATTAGTAACTATCTCCATAAAGATGGGCGAGAAAATGTTATTTCTGTTCATGCAGTTAATAAGCAACCAAGTAGTAGATGGTATTCAGGAAGTGGTATCTATCGAGACGTATCATTACAAGTAACAGACAAGATTCATGTTGAAAAAAATGGGACAACTATTTTAACTCCAAAACTAGAAAGTCAACAAGGAGGAAAAGTTGAAACCCAAGTAAGCAGTAAAATTGTTAATACAGACAATAAAGACCATGAAATTGTAGCAGAGTATCAAATTTTTGAACGAGGTGGGAAGGCAGTTACAGAACTTGTTCGAACTGAGAGTAAAACTCTAAAAGCAAAACAAACCCTTCATTTGGATTCAGCATTAGAAGTTGAAAAACCAAAATTGTGGACAGTGTCATCTGATAAACCTGCTTTATATGAGATGGTAACTCGTGTTTATAAAGATGGTCAGCTTGTAGATGCTAAAAAAGATTTATTTGGTTATCGCTACTATAACTGGACTCCAGACCAAGGATTCTCTTTGAACGGTGAACACATCAAGTTCCATGGAGTTTCCTTGCACCATGATCACGGAGCGTTAGGAGCAGAAGAAAACTATAAGGCAGAATACCGTCGTCTGAAACAGATGAAGGAAATGGGAGTGAATTCGATTCGTACGACTCACAATCCAGCAAGTCCTCAGACCTTGCAAATTGCAGCCGAGCTTGGTTTGCTAGTTCAGGAAGAAGCCTTTGACACTTGGTATGGCGGTAAGAAACCATACGACTATGGTCGTTTCTTTGAAAAAGATGCTACCCATCCAGAGGCAAGAAAAGGTGAAAAATGGTCTGATTACGATCTTCGAACAATGGTAGAAAGAGATAAAAACAATCCTGCTGTTGTCATGTGGTCTATTGGTAACGAAATCGGTGAAGCAGATGGGAAAGCCCATTCACTAGCAACTGTCAAACGTTTGGTGAAAGTGGTGAAATCTGTTGATAAGACACGCTATGTAACCATGGGAGCTGATAAATTCCGTTTCGGAGATGGAACTGGGGACCATGAAAAGATTGCAGATGAACTGGATGCAGTTGGATTGAATTACTCTGAAGAAAATTATCAAACTCTTCATGCGAAACATCCGAAATGGCTCATTTATGGTTCAGAAACATCTTCAGCAACTCGTACAAGAGGAAGTTATTTCCATCCAGAGAGTGAGTGGGTAGGAAGTAACCAATATTGGCGTAATTACGAACAATCCGATTATGGTAATGATCGTGTTGGTTGGGGTAAAACTGCTACAGCATCATGGACCTTCGATAGAGATCATCCAGGCTATGCTGGACAATTCATTTGGACCGGTACGGATTATATTGGTGAACCAACACCATGGCACAATCAAAATAGTACACCAGTAAAAAGTTCCTACTTTGGTATTGTTGATACCGCAGGTATTCCAAAAAATGACTATTATCTCTACCAAAGTCAGTGGGTTTCTGCCAAGAAAAAACCAATGGTTCATTTACTTCCTCACTGGAACTGGGAAAAGACTGAATTGGCCGACAATGTTGCAGATGCTGAAAATCGAATCCCAGTTAGAGCTTATTCCAATGCTGCTAGTGTTGAGTTGTTCTTAAATAATGAGTCACTAGGTCTTAAAAAATTCAACAAAAAACAAACAAGTGACGGTCGTACATATCAAGAAGGTGAAAATCCTCAAGAGCTATACTTGGAGTGGAAAGTCGCTTATAAACCAGGAACTTTGGAAGCGGTAGCTCGAGATGAGTCTGGCAAGGAAATTGCTCGTGATAAGATTGTAACTGCTGGTGAACCTGCAGGTGTCCGTTTGGTTAAGGAAGAAAATGCAATCGCTGCAGATGGAAAAGATTTGACTTATATCTATTACGAAATTGTAGATAGCAAGGGTAATGTTGTGCCAACTGCTAACAATCTAGTTCACTTCCAACTTCATGGACAAGGTCAACTGGTTGGTGTGGATAATGGTGAGCAAGCTAGTCGTGAACGTTATAAAGAACAAGCAGATGGTTCTTGGATTCGTAGAGCCTTTAATGGTAAAGGGGTAGCGATTGTTAAATCGACTGATCAAGCAGGTAAATTTACCCTTACAGCATATTCAGGCTTGTTGAAATCAGATCAAGTTACAGTTTTTACAGGTAAGTCAGACCAGTCAGAAAAAACTGTTTTAGGAACAGAAATACCAAAAGTTCGGACAGTTTTAGGTCAAAAACTTAAAATGCCTCAGACAGTGCCATTTGTCTATAGTGATGGTAGTCGTGAAAAACGTCCTGTAACCTGGTCTAAAGCAGATGTCAGTCAAGCTGGAATTGTAACTATAAAAGGTGTGTCTGATGGGCGTGAAGTTGAGGCTCGTGTTGAAGTTCTTACAATTGCAAATGAACTTCCAGCTGTTAAACGCATGGCACCTGGAACAGACTTGAGCTCTGTGGATAAACTTGTTTCACTTGTTTCATCAGATGGTCGTATTCACAATTACGAAGTTGAAAATTGGGAAATTTCACCAGAAGATCAAGAGAAGTTGTCTACTCCAGGGGCACATATCCAGATGACTAGCCAATTGGGAGATAGAACTATCCACGCTACTTTGATAGTTGATGATGGTAAGGAATTGGCTCAAGTTACACCAACTATAGCAGTAGGTGGTGAAAGCGTTACGGAACTTTCAAATGAACATCCTGTCCATTATCATAAACTTTCTTATGGTGCAAAAATTCCAGAAGTCAGTGCTAGTGCTGAAAATGCTGATGTGAAGGTCGTTCAGGCAAATGAGTCAAATGGAATGCGTGCTAGTATCTATGTTCAACCTAAAGATGGTGGACAATTACAAACTTATGCGGTTCAGTTCCTTGTTGATTCTCCACAAATTGAAAGCTTGAGTCTCAGAGTGGATCAAGCTGCTAGTCTCAAAGAAGATCAAACTGTTAAAATGACAGTTTTAGCCCGTTATCAGGATGGAACTGAAGCTGTTTTACCAACCGATAAGGTGACTTTCTCAAGCCAAGGCGAGGGAGGAGTCTCTGTTAATAAGGGAATGCTAGAGTTGCATAAACCAGGTAGCCTCACTTTACAAGCTCAATATGAAGGTGCAAAGGGAGAACTTCCTCTAACGATTGCAGCAAATACTGAAGAGAAAGTCGTCCAGGCTATTCGTCCAGTTAACCTTGTGACAGATTTGCACCAAACACCAAATCTTCCATCGACAGTAACAGTTGAGTACGATAAAGGATTTCCAAAAGTTCATAAGGTGGTTTGGGATACGATTCCATCTGAAAAATTAAATCACTATCATACTTTCGAAGTTCTTGGTAAGGTTGAAGGATTGAATCAAGAAGCGCGTGCGACAGTATCAGTAGAAGGAATTGTATCAGTTGAAGATGTGAGCATTACAACACCAATTGCTGAAGCACCAAGCTTGCCAGAGAGTGTCCGTACTTATTATTCAAATGGCCAAGTATCTTCAGCTAAGGTGGCTTGGGATACTATTGATGCAAGCCAGTATGCAAAAGAAGGAATCTTTACTGTAACAGGCCATGTGGAGGGAACGCAGCTGACAACGAAATTACATGTTCGTGTATCCAATCAAACAGAAATTGGCAATAATATTTCAGATCAATGGACAGGTTCAGAATTACCACTTGCCTTTGCATCAGATTCTCATTCTTATGACCCAGTATCTAATGTAAATGATAAAGTGATTTCTTACGGTGATCAGCCTGCAAATCGTTGGTCAAACTGGAAACGTTCTGAAGAAGCTTCAGTAGGGGTACTCTTTGGAGATTCAGGTATTTTGACAAAACGTTCGGTTGATAACTTGAATGTAGCCTTTTATGAAGATAGTGGTGTAGGTGCTCCAAAATCTTACGTCATTGAGTATTATGTTGGTGAAAAAGCTCCAACTGCACCGAAGAATCCTGGTTATGTAGAGGGTGAAAACCACGTATTTAATGACAGTAAAAATTGGAAACCAGTCACAAATCTTAAGGCTCCAGATCAGTTAAAAGCAGGAGAAATGAATCATTTCAGTTTTGACAAGGTAGATACCTACGCGGTACGTATTCGCATGACCAGAGCTGATGATAAACTTGGAACATCCATTACAGAATTACAAGTTTTCTCTAAAAAGGTAGCACCAGCTAAAGAGGCAACTACTAAGATTAAGGTGGCTGGAAAAGATCTTCCTCACTTTAATCCAGACTTAACAGATTACTATTTAGACTATAGTGATGGAAAAATTCCAGAAGTAACAGCTAGTATCACAAATAATGGCCTTGCTACAGTGGTTCCTAGCGTGAAAGAGGGCGATCCTGTCCGTGTTATTGTGAAAGCAGAAAATGGCGATATTCTTGGAGAATACAACCTTCACTTTACAAAAGATAAAGACTTGTTGGCTCGTAAACCAATTGCTGCTGCTAAACAGTCTCAATTGTTGCAACTGGGTCAACCTTTGGAATTGCCAAATAAGGTTCCTGTTTATTTCGCAGGTAAGAGCGGTTATGACGTAAAAGATTTGGCAGTTGAATGGGAAACAGTTCCTGCTTCTACCCTAAGCAAGGCTGGAGAATATACAATTAAAGGCCATGTAGTTGGTAGTGAAGTCCCAGTAGAATTATCTGTTCGAGTAACGGACAAGGTCGGTAGATCACTTTCTGATAATCCAGATTATCTTGCTACTCATAGTCAGGCTTTTGCTTCAGCTACTAATGATTTGGATGATAATTCGAACGACCGTGTAGACTATTTAAATGATAATGACCGAAATCAAGACAACCGTTGGACAAACTGGTCCGCTACTCCATCTGCTAATCCAGAAGTATCAGTTGGTGTTATCTTTAAAAAGAATGGTAAAATTGTGGATAGAAAGGTTTCACAAGCTAAACTAAACTTCTTTGCAGATAGTGGAACAGATGCCCCAGCTAAACTCGTATTGGAACGATACATCGGTCCTGACTTTGATGTTCCGGTTTACTATTCAAACTACAGCTACGAATCAAATCATCCATTTAATAACCCTGATAATTGGGAACTTGTTCCTTATTACGCAGACAAAGAAATTCAAGCTGGAAATGAGATCAATGTGACCTTTAAAGCTGTGACTACCAAAGCTATGAGATGGCGTATGGACAGAAAAGCAGATAAAAATGGGGTTGCACTAACTGAATTAAGTTTCCGAGCACCAAGTGAGCTTGCAAAAGAGAGCACAGAGGGAAGAATTTTAGTAGATGGTAAAGAGCTTCCTGACTTCTCTGAAAATCGTTTGGACTATGAATTGATTTATAAAGGGGAACGTCCAAAAATCACTGTAGAAGGGAAAGATCAAGTCACATCTACAATTGTGGATAGTGGAAATGAAAATCTTCCTGTATTAGTCCGTCTGGTATCAGAGAGTGGTAAGAATGTCAAAGAATACCGGATTAAATTGACTAAGGAAAAAGTGATAGACGCAAAACTTGTAGCTCCTGCTCAATATGACTTGCCTAGTCTTGAAGTGGTAGACAAAGAATTGAACTTCCAAACTCTTGAACAAAAAGACGATACTCTGTTTGAGGGAGAAGTTCGCCTGTTGCAAGAAGGTAAAGTTGGTAAGGAACGTATCTATACAGAAGTAACGACTGATGGCAAGAATAAAGAAAAATCACGTGAGATTCTGGAAGAACCTGTAAATAGAATTCTGTTGGTAGGTACTAAGAAGAAAACAAGTAACATTGAGACGCCGGCGGGTGGACATCAAGACAATGGTAGCAGTCAACCTACGGAACAAAAACCAGGAGCAAATCCGAATCCAAATATTGTCATTCCAAATCCATCAAATAATGGTGTGACAAGTAACAGTTCAGATTTTAAAAATCATCTATCAGTTGCTCCGAACATTGTGATACAAGCTCCTACTCAGGAAAGCAAAAAACCTGGATGGAACAAGGAAGATGGTAAATGGTATTATCGTCAACAAAATGGGGACTTGGCTAAGGGTTGGGTCAAAGATGGAGATACTTGGTATTACTTTGATCAAACAGGAAAAATGGAAACTGGCTGGATTAAAGATCAATCAGGTGCATGGTATTACTTGAATCAATCAGGTGCAATGTCATCTAATGAGTGGATTTTGGATCAAGATGGTAAGTGGTACTATGTTGATGCATCAGGTTCGATGAAGACAAGTCAATGGTTCCAAGTTGGAGACAAATGGTATTATGTTGATGCAAATGGATCCCTTGCTGTCAATACAGTAACTCCGGATGGTTATCAAGTAAATGAAAACGGTGAGTGGATCGGATAAGATTGATTTGAGGAATGTAACTTTTTCATAAGATTTATTCTGTGCAGTGTTCCCAAGCGAGACAAGTGAAGTCTCGCTTGGAAACGCTCTG
Organism: Streptococcus sp. CL6.22; assembly: GCF_049738055.1. Taxonomy (GTDB): domain Bacteria; phylum Bacillota; class Bacilli; order Lactobacillales; family Streptococcaceae; genus Streptococcus; species Streptococcus mitis_DJ. The sequence goes on from NZ_JBKOTV010000008.1 coordinate 40,975, forward strand.
CTCAAACGATTTTTAAACAAGAAAAAAGGATTTACCCAAGTCAAAAGGGTTAAATCCTTTATTTTTTATGTCTCATATAAGATTCAGCTAGAGAGCCATCAATTCAACAATCATCTCGATATACATGACAAAGGTTAATAAGAATCCTGCACGCCAGAAGAATTTGATGAATTTAGGATAGTAAAAGCTGCGTTTTTTCAGAAGGAAGAAAAAGACGAGAATAATGGCTAGGAGTGAGAGGGCTAGGCCTAGTCTAGGGAGGAAATTATGGGTAAAGGTTTTAGCTGTGATTAGGTAGTACTCAAATACCAAGACTGGAAAAGCCAAATCCGCAAAGTTTCGTCCTAGTTTTTTTAATCTAAAAAGTTTGGTTATGATAATGCAGACTACTAGAGTCAGTATCAATAATAAAATAGATGCTAATTTCATTAAAATCATACCCATATTGTATCATAAAAAATCGCTAAAGGAAACGAGAAACAGAGGAATTTATAGGAAAGTCAGGCTTTTGAGATTGTGGGTGTTTTTTGTTATAATGAAAGTTATGAAATCTTATAATACCTTGAATGATTATTATCGAAAACTCTTTGGAGAAAAGACTTTTAAAGTCCCTATTGATGCGGGATTTGACTGTCCCAATCGTGATGGAACTGTGGCTCATGGGGGCTGTACTTTTTGTACGGTTTCAGGTTCTGGGGATGCTATCGTAGCACCGGATGCACCTATCCGTGAGCAATTTTATAAGGAAATTGACTTTATGCACCGCAAGTGGCCTGATGTTCAGAAGTATCTGGTTTATTTTCAAAATTTTACCAACACCCATGAAAAGGTGGAAGTCATTCGAGAGCGCTATGAGCAAGCTATCAATGAACCAGGTGTAGTAGGAATCAATATTGGAACGCGCCCAGACTGTTTACCAGACGAAACTATCGAATATTTGGCTGAGTTGTCGGAACGCATGCATGTAACGGTTGAATTGGGCTTGCAGACCACTTATGAAGCAACCTCTGATCTGATTAACCGTGCCCATTCCTATGAATTGTACGTGGAAACGGTCAAGCGTTTGAGAAAGTATCCAAAGATTGAGATTGTTTCTCATTTGATCAACGGACTTCCTGGTGAAACCCATGAGATGATGATTGAAAATGTCCGCCGCTGTGTCACGGATAACGATATTCAAGGGATTAAACTGCACTTGCTTCACCTGATGACCAATACTCGTATGCAACGGGACTACCACGAGGGACGTTTGCAACTGATGAGTCAGGACGAATATGTCAAGGTCATCTGTGACCAACTGGAAATCATTCCCAAGCATATCGTCATCCATCGAATCACAGGAGATGCACCTAGAGATATGCTGATTGGGCCTATGTGGAGCCTCAATAAGTGGGAAGTGCTCAACAGCATTGAGATGGAGATGCGACGTCGTGGAAGTATTCAAGGATGCAAGGCTGTAAAACAGGAGTTTGAAAATGAAAAGACCACTTGAGATGGCACATGATTTTTTGGCTGAGGTAGTGACAAAAGAGGATATCGTAGTGGATGCGACCATGGGTAATGGTCATGACACGATTTTTTTAGCGAAACTAGCTAAGCAAGTCTATGCCTTTGATATTCAGGAGCAAGCCTTGGAAAAGACCCAAGAGCGTTTGGACCAAGCTGGAATGACAAATGCCCAGTTAATCTTGCAAGGTCACGAGACACTGGACCAGTTTGTGACAGAAGCCAAGGCAGGGATTTTTAATCTGGGCTATTTGCCATCAGCTGATAAGTCAGTCATTACCCAACCTCAGACAACGATTGAAGCATTAGAAAAGCTGTGTCATTTGCTTGTCAAAGGTGGACGGATTGCTATCATGATCTATTATGGTCATGAAGGAGGCGACCTAGAGAGGGATGCTGTCTTGGATTTTGTCAGCCAGTTGAACCAACAAGAGTACACAGCTGCCATTTACCGAACCCTGAACCAAGTCAACAACCCACCGTTTTTAGTGATGATTGAAAAATTAGAGAGATATAGACATGGATAAACAATACCTACGTGAAAAGCTGGATGCCATGCGCCAGAATTTTGTTGAATCAACCCAACACGAACGAGCGGTGGGTGTGTTAGACCAAGCACACATGAGCAAAAAAATGCTTAAAATCAAGAAAAAATTAGTTGCTCTTGAGATGGAACGGTGCCAGAGAAAAATTGAGCACAAAGACTGTTCCAAGATTGACCAAAAAATCAAAGAGCAGAAGGAGATATTTGAATCCTGTTGTAAAAAAGATTAAGGAGGACGTGCGTGGAATTACTGATTTACCTCATCCTGTTTTTACTGGTCTTGATTGTTTCAAGCACAACCAATAAGCTCCTGCCCTTTTTGCCTCTACCTTTGGTGCAAATTCTTTTGGGAATTGTGATTGGTCTCTTTTTACCCAATACCGACTTTCACCTCAATACAGAGTTGTTTTTGGCACTGGTTATTGGGCCCTTGCTTTTTCGAGAGTCGGAAGAAGCGGACATTACAGCTATTTTAAAACACTGGCGAATCATTGTTTATCTCATATTTCCAGTGATTTTCATCTCGACCCTGAGTTTGGGTGGTTTGGCCCATCTTCTTTGGCTGGGTCTTCCCTTGGCAGCTTGCTTGGCTGTTGGGGCGGCACTTGGCCCAACGGACTTGGTAGCCTTTGCCTCTCTTTCGGAGCGCTTTAGCTTTCCTAAGCGCGTGTCCAATATCCTCAAGGGTGAGGGTCTTTTGAATGATGCTTCGGGATTGGTGGCCTTTCAGGTAGCTTTGACAGCTTGGACAACAGGAGCCCTTTCCCTTGGGCAAGCGAGTAGTTCGCTCATCTTTTCAATCCTAGGCGGTTTTTTAATTGGATTTGTAACAGCCATGACCAACCGTTTCCTCCATAGCTTCTTGCTAAGTGTGAGAGCAACGGATATTGCTAGTGAGCTTTTATTAGAATTGAGTTTGCCTCTGGTGACTTTCTTTCTGGCAGAAGAAGTACACGTTTCTGGGATTATTGCCGTTGTAGTTGCTGGGATTTTAAAGGCAAGCCGTTTTAAGAAAATTACGCTCCTTGAAGCCCAGGTGGATACGGTGACCGAGACGGTCTGGCATACAGTGAATTTTATGCTAAACGGTTCTGTCTTTGTGATTTTAGGGATGGAGTTGGAAATGATAGCAGAACCTATCTTGACCAATCCAATCTATAATCCCTTACTTTTATTGGTATCTCTTATAGCCCTTACCTTTGTCCTCTTTGCCATTCGTTTTGTCATGATTTATAGCTATTATGCCTATAGGACTAGACGTCTCAAGAAAAAACTGAATAAGTATATGAAGGACATGCTTCTTTTGACTTTCTCAGGTGTTAAGGGAACCGTGTCGATTGCTACGATCCTTCTGATACCAAGTAATCTAGAACAGGAGTATCCTCTCTTGCTTTTCCTTGTCGCAGGTGTGACGCTTGTAAGCTTTTTAACAGGCCTCGTAGTCTTGCCTCATCTTTCTGATGAACAGGAAGAAAGTAAGGACTATCTCATGCATATTGGCATTTTGAATGAAGTAACGATAGAGTTGGAAAAAGAGTTGGAAGATACCAGAAATAAGCTCCCCCTCTATGCAGCCATTGACAATTACCATGGACGAATAGAGAATCTTATCTTGAGTCAAGAAAATAAGGGGGCTCAAGAAGACTGGGAGGCCTTGAAACTTCTTATCCTCAGTATTGAAAGTGATGGTTTAGAACAGGCTTACGAAGAAGGCAAGATGAGTGAGCGTGCTTATCGAGTCTACCAACGTTACTTGAAAAACATGGAGCAAAGTATCAATCGTAAGTTTGCTTCACGTTTGACCTATTATTTCCTTGTTTCCTTGCGGATTTTACGTTTTCTCCTTCACGAAGTCTTTACCTTTGGCAAGACCTTCCGCAGTTGGAAAAATGAAGAATCACAGAAACTCAGAGCCCTTGACTATGATCAAATTGCAGAGCTCTATCTAGAAAATACAGAGATGATTATCGAAAGTCTGGAGAACCTAAAAGGGGTTTATAAGAGTTCTTTGATCAGTTTCATGCAGGATTCTCGTCTCAGAGAAACAGCTATTATCACCAGTGGTGCCTTTGTCGAACGGGTTATCAATCGTGTCAAACCCAACAATATCGATGAAATGCTGAGAGGCTATTATCTGGAGCGCAAGTTGATTTTCGAATACGAAGAAAAACGATTGATTACGACCAAGTATGCCAAGAAGTTACGACAAAATGTAAATAACCTAGAGAACTATTCCTTGAAGGAAGCTGCCAATACCCTGCCTTATGATATGATGGAATTGGTAAGAAGAAATTAATCAAGATTATAAGTGAAGGAGTATGATATGAAGAAGTGGTGGAAAGAGCTGATAGATAAGCCCTTATTAAAAGCTTTTTTGCATTATTATCAAGCATCAGATAGTGAGTTAACCAGTGTCGCAGTAGCCTACTATTGGTTGATTTCGATTTTTCCCCTGCTTTTGGTGGTAGTTAATATCCTCCCATATTTTCAGATTCCAGTTTCTAATTTTTTAAAGGTTGTCAATGAATTCTTGCCGGATACCATGTATGATGTGGTCGCAAAGATCATTACAGAAGTGCTGACCCAACCGTCAACGGGTTTATTGAGTTTTGCGGTTTTGTCAGCCCTCTGGACCTTTTCAAAATCTATGAATTTCCTGCAGAAAGCCTTTAATAAAGCTTACGGAGTATCAAAAAATCGTGGAATGATTTCCCATCAACTCATGAGTTTGTTTGTCAGTTTTGGCTTGCAGATTCTCTTTGCTTTAGCTCTGTTTTTGAGTGTCTTTGGCCGTATGCTCCTCAACCTTGTCAAAAGCTATTGGAAATCGGATAGTCCTCTTTTTGATTATCTGCAAGACCTAACAGGCCCTTTGGTCTATGCCTTGATTTTTGCCATCCTGGTCATGCTCTACTATTTTCTACCCAATGTTAAGGTGCGAAGGATTCGCTCTGTATTGCCAGGTAGTGCCTTTGTCTTGTTGACCCTGGTCTTACTACTCAATATCTTTTCAGTCTATGTTAACAATTATGTCAATCACCTAGTGGACGTGCGTTTTTTCAGTTCCGTCGTCGTGGTGGTCATGATGTTCTGGTTTATTCTCATCGCTAAGATTTTGATTATCGGCGCGGTGATCAATGCCAGTGTCCAGAGCTTGAAAGATACGAGCTTTAGAATAAATTAACTCATTTTTTATCCATTACAAAACGCATACTATCAGGCTTTATAAAACCTTGATAATATGCGTTTTTTGATTATATAAATTAATAGATAAACATGGCATCGCCAAAACTGAAGAAGCGGTAGTGTTCTTGAATGGCATGGTGATAAGCGTCTAAGACTAATTCACGGCCGGCAAAGGCAGAAACCAACATGACCAGAGTTGATTTTGGCAGGTGGAAGTTGGTTGAGAAGGCATCTACAACCTTCCATTCATAGCCAGGTTTGATAAAGATATTGGTCCAGCCAGAATCTGCTTGGATTTTCCCATCAAACTTGGAACCAATAGTTTCCAAGGTGCGGATAGAAGTGGTTCCGACAGCGATGACACGGCCTCCATTTTCCTTGACAGATCGAAGGGTGGCAGCAGCTTCCTCAGAAAGTTGGTAGAATTCTGAGTGCATTTCGTGTTCGTCCAGATTGTCAACTGAAACGGGTCTAAAGGTTCCGAGTCCGACATGAAGAGTCAGATAGACTAGATGAACACCCTTAGCTTGGATTTCTGCCAGCAGTTCTTTGGTGAAGTGTAGTCCAGCAGTTGGTGCTGCAGCAGAGCCACTTTCCTTGGCGTAAACGGTTTGATAGCGTTCACGGTCATCCAATTTTTCATGGATATAAGGTGGTAATGGCATTTCTCCTAGACTTTCCAAAACTTCTAGGAAAATTCCTTGGTATTCAAAGCGGACAATGCGGCCCCCGTGAGTCAATTCTTCCGTAACGACAGCGCTGAGGCGACCATCACCAAAGCTGACACGAGTACCAACCTTGAGGCGTTTGGCAGGTTTAGCAAGAACTTCCCACTCATCTCCACTAGTATTTTTAAGAAGGAGAAGTTCCACATGGCCTCCAGTTTCTTCCTTTTGACCATAGAGGCGGGCAGGGAGAACGCGGGTGTCATTCATAACGAGGGCATCACCAGGTTCCAGCATATCAATAATAGAGTGGAAGTGTTTATCCTGCATTTCTCCTGTCTCACGGTTGACGATGAGGAGTTTAGAGGCATCCCGTTTTTCAAGGGGTGTTTGGGCAATCAATTCCTCCGGCAAGTGGAAGTCAAAATCAGCTGTATTCATATATCTGTTCATTCTTTCTAAGTTCTAATCCTATCCATTATAACATGTTTCAAGTATAGTCGCTCTTTTTTTAGAAATTAAATCGTTTTCACTTGACAGAAATTGGTCTATACCATATAATAAATATAGATTAAAATGGAGGATGAAAAGATGAAAGTCATTAAAGTTGAAAACCAAATCGAAGGTGGAAAAGTTGCTTTTGAGATTTTAAAGGAAAAATTGGCCAATGGAGCTCAAACTCTAGGACTTGCGACAGGAAGTAGCCCACTTGAATTTTACAAGGAAATTGTTGAAAGTGACCTTGATTTTTCAAATCTAACCAGTGTCAACCTTGATGAGTATGTAGGCCTTGATGGTGACAACCCACAGTCTTACCGTTATTTTATGCAAGAAAACTTGTTTAACCAAAAACCATTTAAAGAAAGTTTCTTGCCTCGTGGGATTAAGGACAATGCTGAGACAGAAGTTGAACGCTACAACCAAATTTTGGCTGACCATCCAGTTGACCTCCAAATCTTGGGAATCGGTCGCAATGGACATATCGGATTTAATGAGCCTGGTACTCCATTTGACAGTCAAACGCATCTAGTAGAACTTGACAAGTCGACTATCGAAGCCAATGCGCGCTTCTTTGACAAGATTGAAGACGTCCCAACCCAAGCTATTTCAATGGGGATTAAAAACATCTTGGATGCTAAGTCTATTATTCTTTTTGCTTACGGTGAATCAAAAGCAGAAGCCATTGCCGGAACAGTGTCTGGCCCAGTGACTGAGAATCTACCAGCAAGTAGCCTGCAAAATCACCCTGATGTGACCATCATCGCAGATGCTGAAGCGCTCAGCTTACTTGAGAAATAAAAAAGCGACCACCTTCAGTTTTTCTATTTAATGCTTCCAAGACCTGTATAAACGGCAGAAAAAATCAAAATTAAACCGCATTTTTTCTTGACAATTATTACTTTTACGTGTAAAATAGAATAGATCTTGAACTTGAAGGGAGTGAAAAAAATGTCTAAAACAGTAGTACGTAAGAATGAATCTCTTGACGACGCACTTCGTCGTTTCAAACGTGCGGTTACTAAAGCTGGTACTCTTCAAGAAACACGCAAACGTGAATTCTATGAAAAACCTTCTGTAAAACGTAAACGTAAATCAGAAGCAGCTCGTAAACGTAAAAAATTCTAATTAGAAATGAAAGGCTGGAGAAATCTAGTCCTTTTTCTTTTAATACTCTTCGAAAATCAAATTCAAACCACGTCAACGTCGCCTTGGATTATATATGTGACTGACTTCGTCAGTCTTATCTACAACCTCAAAACGGTGTTTTGAGCAACCTGCGACTAGTTTCCTAGTTTGCTCTTTGATTTTCATTGAGTATAAATAAATACTTCAAAACCTGCAAAAATCTGAAATATCCTCCTACAATTTGATATAATAGAGAGAAGAACTCATTTGAAGGAGGAAATGATGTCGGTTTTAGTAAAAGAAGTGATTGAAAAGCTTAGACTAGACATTGTCTATGGCGAACCAGAATTACTTGAAAAGGAAATTAATACCGCGGACATTACGCGACCTGGTCTTGAAATGACGGGCTATTTTGACTATTATACGCCTGAGCGGATTCAACTTTTGGGAATGAAGGAGTGGTCCTATCTCGTTTCGATGTCCTCTCACAACCGTTACCAAGTCTTGAAAAAAATGTTTCTACCTGAGACACCTGCGGTTATTGTTGCTCGTGGTTTGGTGGTTCCTGAGGAGATGCTAAAGGCAGCTAGAGAATGTAAGATTGCTATTTTAACTAGCCGTACGGCGACCAGTCGATTGTCTGGAGAGTTATCTAGTTATCTGGATTCACGTTTGGCAGAACGTACCAGTGTGCACGGTGTCTTGATGGATATCTATGGTATGGGTGTCTTGATTCAGGGCGATAGTGGCATCGGTAAGAGTGAGACCGGTCTTGAGCTTGTCAAACGTGGTCACCGCTTGGTAGCTGATGACCGGGTCGATATCTTTGCTAAGGATGAGATTACTCTTTGGGGTGAACCGGCTGAAATCTTGAGACACTTGATTGAAATTCGTGGGGTCGGTATTATCGATGTTATGAGTCTCTACGGTGCCAGTGCCGTCAAGGATTCTTCACAAGTCCAGTTGGCTGTTTACTTGGAAAATTACGATACGCATAAGACTTTTGACCGTCTTGGAAACAATGCAGAGGAAATTGAAATTTCTGGTGTATCTATTCCGCGTATCCGCATCCCGGTTAAAACAGGTCGTAATATCTCTGTTGTGATTGAGGCTGCTGCCATGAATTATCGTGCCAAGGAAATGGGCTTTGATGCGACTCGTTTGTTCGAAGAACGTTTGACAAACCTCATTGCTCAAAACGAGGTGCCTAATGCTTGATCCAATTGCTATTCATCTAGGCCCTCTAGCTATTCGTTGGTATGCCTTGTGTATTGTAACAGGCTTGATTCTTGCGGTTTATTTGACCATGAAAGAAGCGCCTAGAAAGAAGATTATACCAGACGATATTTTAGATTTCATCTTGATAGCCTTTCCATTGGCTATTTTAGGAGCTCGTCTCTATTATGTTGTTTTCCGTTTTGATTACTATAGTCAGAATTTGGGAGAAATTTTTGCCATTTGGAATGGTGGTTTGGCCATTTACGGTGGTTTGATAACTGGTGCCCTTGTGCTCTATATCTTTGCTGATCGCAAACTCATCAATACTTGGGATTTTCTAGACATTGCGGCGCCAAGCGTCATGATTGCCCAAAGTTTGGGTCGCTGGGGCAATTTCTTTAACCAAGAAGCCTATGGTGCAGCAGTGGATAATCTGGATTATCTACCTGGCTTTATCCGTGACCAGATGTATATTGAAGGGAGCTACCGTCAGCCGACCTTCCTTTATGAGTCTCTTTGGAATCTACTTGGCTTTGCCTTGATTTTGATATTGAGACGAAAATGGAAGAGTCTCAGACGAGGTCATATCACTGCCTTTTACTTGATTTGGTATGGTTTCGGTCGTATGGTCATCGAAGGCATGCGAACAGATAGCCTCATGTTCTTTGGCCTTCGAGTGTCTCAATGGCTATCAGTTGTTCTTATCGGACTGGGTATTTTTATCGTTCTATATCAAAATCGAAAGAAGGCCCCTTACTATATTTCAGAGGAGGAAAACTAAATGTTAGAAGTTGCATATATTCTTGTAGCCCTTGCTTTGATTGTATTTTTAGTGTATTTAATCATTACTGTACAAAAGCTTGGACGTGTTATCGATGAAACAGAGAAGACGATTAAAACCTTGACTTCAGATGTGGATGTGACCTTGCATCATACCAATGAATTGCTGGCTAAGGTCAATGTCTTGGCAGATGATATCAATGTCAAGGTGGCAACGATTGATCCACTCTTTAGTGCAGTGGCAGATTTATCTCTATCTGTTTCAGACCTCAATGACCATGCGCGTGTCTTGAGCAAGAAAGCTTCTTCAGCTGGTTCAAAAACACTTAAGACTGGTGCAAGTTTGTCAGCTCTTCGTGTAGCAAGTAAATTTTTCAAAAAATAAAAAAGGAGAATTCTTATGGGTAAACTATCCTCAATCCTTTTAGGAACCGTTTCAGGTGCAGCTCTCGCCTTGTTTTTAACAAGCGACAAGGGCAAACAAGTTTGCAGTCAGGCTCAAGATTTTCTAGATGATTTGAGAGAAGATCCTGAGTATGCCAAGGAGCAGGTCTGTGGAAAACTGACAGAAGTCAAGGAGCAGGCTACAGATTTTGTTCTTAAAACCAAAGAACAGGTTGAGTCAGGTGAAATCACTGTGGACAGTGTCCTTGCTCAAGCCAAATCATGTGCTCGTCAAGCGACAGAAGCATCAAAAGATCGATTCAATAATCTCAAGGAGCAATGGCAAGAAAAGGCTGAAACTCTTGATGAATCAGAAGAGATTGTTATTGACATAACAGAAGAATAAACCATCACCATCTCTGGACGGACTATGTATCTGGGGATGGTGATTTTTTTCTCGTAGCCTGTCTTTGTGGTATAATAATTACTATGCAGAAAAAACCAACGTCAGCCTATGTGCACATCCCATTTTGTACCCAGATTTGTTATTACTGTGACTTTTCAAAAGTTTTTATCAAGAATCAGCCGGTAGATAGTTATTTGGAGCATTTGCTGGAAGAGTTTCGTTCTTATGACATTCAAAAGTTACGAACCCTTTACATCGGTGGTGGGACGCCAACGGCTTTGTCAGCACCGCAATTAGAGGTGCTCTTAAATGGCTTGACTAAAAATCTAGATTTGTCAGTCTTGGAAGAGTTGACCATTGAGGCCAACCCAGGCGATTTGGATGCAGATAAGATAGCTGTTTTGAAAAACTCGGCTGTCAATCGTGTTTCGCTAGGTGTGCAAACTTTTGATAACAAAATGCTGAAAAAGATTGGGCGCAGTCATTTGGAGAAGGACATTTATGAAAATATCGACCGCCTGAAACTGGCTGGTTTTGACAATATCTCTATTGACTTGATTTATGCACTGCCTGGTCAGACTATGGAGCAAGTTAAGGACAATGTGGCTAAGGCCATTGGGCTGGATATTCCCCATATGAGTTTGTATAGTTTGATTTTGGAAAATCATACGGTCTTTATGAACCGTATGCGACGAGGGAAATTGCCTCTGCCTAAGGAGGAACTTGAGGCTGAGATGTTTGAGTATATCATCGCAGAGCTGGAGCGAGCTGGTTTTGAACATTATGAGATTTCTAATTTCTCAAAGCCTGGTTTTGAAAGTCGCCACAATCTCATGTACTGGGACAATGCTGAATACTATGGCATCGGTGCTGGGGCCTCTGGTTATGTAAATGGAGTACGCTATAAAAATCATGGTCCCATTCGTCATTATCTTAATGCAGTTGAGGAAGGCAATGCTCGCATCACAGAAGAGCACCTGAGTCAAAAAGAGCAAATGGAAGAAGAAATGTTCTTGGGACTCCGCAAGAAATCAGGGGTTTCCATGGCGCGATTTGAGGAAAAATTTGGACGGTCTTTCGATGGACTTTATGGAGAAATTGTCAGAGAATTGGTTCAACAAGGTCTCATGCAAATAGATGGTGACCGAGTTCGTATGACAAAAAGAGGTCTCTTTTTAGGAGACACCGTAGCAGAACGATTTATTTTGGAGTAGATGATGGGCTTAACTTATCGAATGAAAATGAAAATTCCTTTTGATATGGCTGATATGAACGGTCATATCAAGCTTCCAGATGTGATTTTGCTATCCCTTCAAGTTTCAGGGATGCAGTCGATTGAGTTAGGAGTTAGTGATAAGGCCATTTTGGAAGAGCATAATCTGGTCTGGATTATCACAGAATACGATATTGAGGTGGTTCGTTTGCCTCGTTTTGCGGAAGAAATTACCATCGAAACGGAAGCTTTGAGCTACAATCGACTCTTTTGCTATCGCCGTTTCACTATCTATGATGAAGCAGGTCAAGAAATCATTCGCATGTTGGCGACCTTTGTTCTCATGGATCGAGATAGTCGAAAAGTCCATGCTGTCGAACCTGATATTGTGGCTCCTTACCAGTCTGATTTTGATAAAAAACTTATCCGCGGACCAAAGTATGAGTCCTTGGAAGAACCAATCAGCAAGGATTACCATGTTCGTTTTTACGACTTGGATATGAATGGCCATGTCAACAACAGTAAATACTTGGACTGGATTTTTGAGGTCATGGGAGCGGATTTTTTGACCCACTATATTCCCAAGAAAATCAATCTCAAGTATGTCAAGGAAGTTCGACCAGGTGGGGTGATTACATCGGCTGTTGAACGGACTGGACTGGAGAGCAAACATGAGATTACAAGCGACGGTGCTACCAATGCCCAAGCTATCATTACTTGGCAAGAAATGAAGAAGGATTAGAGAAAAATATGAAATATAAAGGCTATTTAATTGATTTAGACGGAACGATTTATAAGGGGAAGGATCGAATTCCAGCAGGAGAAGCTTTTGTCCATGAATTGCAAAAGCGGGATATCCCCTATCTCTTTGTGACCAACAATACAACCCGCACTCCAGAGAGTGTTCAAGAGATGTTGGCTCAGAATTTTAATATCGATACGCCCCTATCGACTGTCTACACAGCTACTTTGGCGACTATCGACTATATGAACGACTTGGGGCTTGAAAAGACGGTATATGTTATCGGAGAATCAGGTCTCAAGGAAGCCATCAAGGCGGCTGGTTATGTGGAAGACAAGGATAATCCAGCCTATGTGGTAGTAGGTCTGGACTGGCAAGTTGATTATGAAAAATTTGCGACAGCAACTCTTGCTATCCAAAAGGGAGCTCATTTTATCGGAACCAACCCTGACCTCAACATCCCGACAGAGCGCGGTCTTTTGCCAGGTGCTGGTTCACTGATTACCCTTCTTGAAGTGGCAACACGAGTAAAGCCTGTTTATATTGGAAAACCAAATGCTATCATTATGGACAAGGCGGTTGAGCACTTAGGTTTGGAACGTGAAGAATTAATCATGGTTGGGGATAACTACTTAACAGATATCCGAGCAGGGATTGACAATGGCATTCCAACGCTCTTGGTGACAACAGGTTTTACCAAGGCAGAAGAAGTGGCAGACCTGCCAATCGCACCGACTCATGTGGTTTCTAGCCTTGCGGAGTGGAACTTTGATGAAAACTAAACTGACCTTTTGGAGCTCTATGCTCTTTCTCCTCTCCTTCTCAATTCTTTTGACCATTTATTTGGCTTGGATTTTTTATCCTTTGGAGATTGAGTGGCTGAACTTGACGGATCGAGTTTATCTAAAACCAGAAACCATTCAATATAACTTTCATATCTTGATGGATTACCTGACCAATCCTTTTAGTCAGGTCTTGCAGATGCCAGATTTTCGTTCGTCAGCAGCTGGTCTGCACCATTTTGCGGTGGTCAAGAACCTCTTTCACCTAGTTCAGCTAGTAGCTCTAGTGACACTGCCAAGTTTCTATGTCTTTGTCAAAGGGATTGTGAAAAAGGGCTTTTTATCTCTATTTAGTAAAGGGCTTTTGGCTCTAGTAGTCTTACCTGTGATGATTGGGCTTGGGGGAGTTTTGATTGGTTTTGACCAATTCTTTACCCTTTTCCATCAAATTCTCTTTGTGGGAGATGATACCTGGCTTTTTGACCCAGCCAAGGATCCAGTTATTTTAATTTTACCAGAGACCTTCTTCCTACATGCCTTCCTCCTCTTTTTTGCCCTCTATGAAAGCTTCTTTGGTTTTCTATACCTGAAAAGCCGTAGGAAGTGAAACGAAAGATATTCTTATTTTGCATAAATCAATTAGGTATGTGATTCGAAACTATTGTCAAGAATGAATTAACCAAATCCAAAATGTATCAATCGTTCGCAAACAGTCTATTTTTCTTGAAAAAATAGGCTTTTTTTTCTAAAAATCTCTAGTCAAGCGCTTTATTTTTTTGTATAATAGAACTAGCAAAGTATAGATAAGAAGAGAAAAGCATGATTACACTATTTCTATCACCGAGCTGTACTTCATGTCGTAAGGCGAAGGCCTGGTTAGAAAAACATAAGGTGCCCTTTGAGGAGCACAATATTATGACCAGTCCTTTAACGAGAAAAGAATTGCAACACATTCTTTCCTTGACCGAAAATGGTACTGATGACATCATTTCAACTCGTTCAAAAATTTTTCAAAAATTAGATATTGATGTAGAAAGTATTTCGGTATCAGAATTGCTTCATTTGATTGAGCAGTATCCTAGTCTTTTGCGTCGTCCAATTATTATCGATGCCAAACGTATGCAAATCGGTTTTAATGAAGATGAGATTCGTGCTTTTCTCCCTCGTAGTTACCGTAAGCAAGAACTAAAAGAAGCAAGAATGAGAGCTGGTATTAGTTAATGAACAAACAGTATAGTTACCCACTAGATTTGTCGTGGAGCACTGAAGAACTTGCTTCAGTGCTTTCTTTTTTTAATGATGTTGAAGCTGCCTATGAAGGCAAGGTAGAGGCTAAAAAGTTACTGGACTCCTATAAGGGATTCAAAGCGGTCGTGCCAAGCAAGAGCGAAGAAAAACGTTTGGGACGAGAATTTGAAACAGTTAGTGGCTATTCGCTTTATCGAGCAGTTCAGACTGCCAAGGAAAAAGGGGAAGGGAAGATTTCTCTTGGAAAGTAAATTTGAATTTGCTAAAGAGCTTGTCAATAAGGCGGGTCAGTACATTCTTGACCATATGCAGGAAGACTTGTGTGTTGAAACCAAGTCCTCTCCAACAGATTTGGTGACCAGACTGGACAAGGAAGTTCAGGAACTCTTGGTTAGTGAGATTTTGTCTCGTTATCCTGAGGATAAGATTTGTGCTGAAGAAGGTTGTCTGCGAGCTTCGGTTCAAGAGGGCAAGGTTTGGGTCATTGATCCAATTGATGGTACAAATAATTTTGTAGCCCAGCAGGAAGATTTTGCTGTTATGATGGCTTATTTTGAAAATGGTCAGGGACAGTTTGGCCTGATTTATGATGTGGTCAAGGGGGATTGTTATCACGGTGGTGGAGCCTTTCCAGTTTGTCTAAATGATCAGCCCCTAGCTCCCTTTAAAGCAAAACCACTTGGAGATTTTCTCATTGCAGGGAATAGTGGTATGCTGGAAACCAATGAATGGGGCTTGGCTGATTTGGGTCGAGCTGTCCTAGGTGTACGTGTCTATGGGAGTGCGGCCATTAGTTTTGCCAAGATTTTGTCAGGGCATTTGTTGACCTATGTCACTTATCTGCAACCATGGGATTATGCTGCTGCTAGTATTTTAGGGGAAAGTCTGGGCTATCGGGTTGTGACCCTATCTGGTCAACCGCTTGATTTTCAAACCAGACAACCGGTCATGATGCTACCTCTTGAGATTCAGGAGGAAATTCAGTCCTATATTTACGAAAGGAAAAGAACTTAGATGCAATTTCCAGAAGGATTTGTTGAAAAATATGAAGAGATACTAGGAGATGAGGCAAGAGATTTTCTTGCCTCTTTTGAGGAGGAAGCGGTTTCTGCCTTTCGGGTCAATCCTTTAAAAGAAGCGCCAGCTTCCTTTTCTGATCCCATTCCTCAAACTCCTTGGGGCCACTATGGTAAGGTTTCAGGGAAATCGCCTGAGCATGCTACTGGTTTGGTTTATTCGCAAGAACCTGCTGCCCAGATGGTTGCTCAGGTAGCCCAGCCCAGTCCTGGTATGAAGGTCTTGGATCTGGCTGCTGCACCGGGTGGTAAATCAACTCAATTAGCAGCCTATCTAGCAGGGGAGGGTCTTCTCGTTTCCAATGAAATTTCAAGCAAACGGGCTAAGATTTTAGTAGAAAACATGGAGCGCTTTGGAGCGACAAATGTCGTAGTGACCAATGAATCTGCTGACCGCTTGGCCAAGGTTTTTAAGGGCTATTTTGACCTCATTGTCCTTGATGCCCCTTGCTCAGGGGAAGGGATGTTCCGTAAGCAACCAGATGCTATGGACTATTGGAGCTTAGATTATCCGAGTCAATGCGCTAGCTTGCAAAGAGGAATTCTAGCAGATGCAGTGACCATGCTAGCTGAAGGTGGTCGTCTGGTTTATTCAACCTGTACCTGGGCACCCGAGGAAAACGAAGAAATTGTCAATTGGCTACTGGAAGAGTATGATTTTGATTTGCTGCCAGTAGAGCATATCAATGGAATGGTAGCTGGTATTGACTTGCCAGAAACGGCTCGGATGTACCCTCATCATTTTAAGGGAGAGGGGCAGTTTGTAGCTCATCTACAGTTTAAGGGTGAAAATCCAACACCTAAATGTAAGACGAGTAAGAGCAATCTCAGCCGAGAACAAGTTGCCTTGTGGCAGGAATTTGCCCAAAAACATTTGAAGGTCAATCTACCGGGTATCTTGCAGACTTTTGGAGACCAACTCTATCTTCTGCCCGAATTCTTGCCAGATATAGGGAAACTCAAGATTGCTCGGAATGGCCTGCATCTGGGCACTTTTAAGAAGAAACGTTTTGAACCTAGTTTTGCTCTTGGTCTAGCCTTGAAACCGAGTCAGGTCAAGCAGTCGGTTGAAATTGACCAAGAAGCGTTTGTAAAGTATGTCGCTGGAGAAACCGTTCAGCTGGCGGAAAGTCTGCCAAATGGTTGGTACCAAGTTTTGGTTCAAGGAAATGGTTTGGGCTTTGCTAAGGTGACTGGAAATGTTTTGAAAAATTATTTTCCAAAAGGCCTTAGATTCAAGTGAAAATGCTAGTCAAAGTAGCTTGTCTATGTTATAGTGGAAGTATGGATTTTTTTCAAATTGTCTTTCATTTTAAGTCAAAATTGGTGGAAAAGGTAACTGAGCAAATGACTAGTAAAACCAAGCTAGCAACTTCAGTTGGCTCCCAATTTTCAAAAGAAAAACATAAATAAATAGTTGAAAAAATTCACAGCATTCACCATTATTTTCAAGGAGAAAAACAGTGAAAAAAAGGAAAAAACTCGCTCTATCCCTTGCAGCTCTTTTGCTGGCAGGTTCTTTGGCGGGATGTGCTAGCTGGATTGATCGTGGAGAATCCATGACAGCTGTTGGCTCAACGGCTCTTCAGCCTTTGGTCGAAGCAGCAGCAGATGAATTTGGTTCTATGCACGTTGGAAAAACAGTTAATGTCCAAGGTGGTGGATCTGGTACAGGTCTGTCTCAGGTTCAGTCTGGAGCTGTTGATGTAGGAAATTCAGACGTATTTGCCGAGGAAAAAGACGGTATCAACGCATCCGCTCTAGTGGACCATAAGGTTGCTGTAGCGGGCTTGGCAGTTATTGTGAACAAGGAAGTTGACGTTGAAAATCTGACAACTGAACAACTCCGTAGCATCTTCACAGGTCAAGTGACCAACTGGAAAGAGGTAGGTGGGAAAGACCTAGCCATTTCTATTATCAACCGTGCGGCAAGTTCAGGTTCACGTGCAACCTTTGATAGTGTTATCATGGATGGTCAATCGGCCGTGCAGAGTCAAGAACAGGATTCAAATGGGATGGTCAAAAACATTGTTTCCCAGACACCAGGAGCCATTTCTTACCTAGCCTTTGCCTATGTGGATGACTCGGTGAAACGCATGAAGTTGAACGGCTATGAGCCGATTGCAGAAAATGTTACAAGCAATAACTGGCCTTTGTGGTCTTATGAACACATGTACACCCTAGGTCAACCAAATGAATTGGTGGCAGAATTCCTCAACTTTGTCCTCTCTGATGAAGCGCAAAGTGGAATCGTTAAGGGAATGGGCTATATTTCTGTCAAGGAAATGAAGGTTGAAAAAGATGCTGTAGGAACGGTGACAGCACTAGAAGGGAGTCACTAATGAATCAAGAAGAATTAGCTAAAAAATTACTTTCTCCCTCAAAGAACTCTCGTCTAGAGAAATTAGGAAAAGGCTTGACCTTTGCCTGTCTGTCTTTGATTGTTATCATCGTGGCTATGATTTTGATTTTCGTAGCCCAAAAAGGTTTGTCTACCTTCTTTGTAAATGGGGTTAATATCTTTGATTTCCTCTTTGGCCAAACTTGGAATCCTTCAGGTAAACAATTTGGTGCCCTTCCTATGATTTTGGGTTCCTTTATTGTCACAATCCTATCAGCACTTATCGCAACTCCTTTTGCCATTGGTGCGGCAGTCTTTATGACGGAGGTCTCACCAAAAGGTGCTAGAATCTTGCAACCAGCCATTGAATTGCTGGTCGGGATTCCTTCAGTTGTGTATGGATTTATTGGTTTGCAGGTCGTAGTTCCTTTTGTCCGTAGTATCTTTGGTGGAACTGGTTTTGGGATTCTGTCAGGGATTTTTGTTCTCTTTGTCATGATTTTACCGACGGTAACCTTTATGACAACCGATAGCTTGCGTGCGGTGCCTCGTCATTATCGTGAAGCTAGTTTGGCTATGGGGGCCACTCGCTGGCAAACCATCTGGCGCGTGACCTTGAAGGCGGCGCGTTCAGGGATTTTTACAGCAGTGGTCTTTGGGATGGCGCGTGCCTTTGGTGAGGCCTTGGCCATTCAGATGGTCGTCGGAAACTCAGCCGTTGTCCCAACTTCATTGACAACACCTGCTGCAACCTTGACCTCTGTCTTGACCATGGGTATCGGAAATACTGTTATGGGAACTGTTGACAATAACGTTCTCTGGTCACTAGCCTTAGTCTTGCTTTTGATGAGTTTGGCCTTCAACAGTGTGATTAAATTGATTACGAAAGAAAGAGGAAAGAAAAACTATGCACGCTAAGAAATTAGATAAAATTGCAACAGCTGTCCTCTACTCAATTGCAGGAATTATCGTTGCTATCTTGGCATCCTTGATTCTCTATATCTTGGTTCGTGGTTTGCCCCACATCTCTTGGTCTTTCTTGACTGGCAAATCATCTTCTTACCAAGCAGGCGGAGGGATTGGAATTCAGCTCTATAATTCCTTTTTCCTTCTGGTTATTACCTTGATTATTTCTGTGCCCTTGTCTATGGGAGCTGGGATTTTCCTAGCTGAATATGCTAAAAAAGGTCCTGTGACCAATTTTGTCAGAACCTGTATTGAAATCTTGTCTTCACTGCCATCAGTGGTTGTAGGTCTCTTTGGTTACTTGATCTTTGTAGTTCAGTTTGAGTATGGATTTTCAATCATTTCAGGTGCCTTGGCCTTGACAGTCTTTAATCTGCCTCAGATGACTCGTAATGTTGAGGACAGTTTGAAACACGTTCACCATACGCAACGTGAGGCTGGTCTGGCTCTTGGGATTTCTCGTTGGGAGACTGTGGTCCATGTGGTCATTCCAGAAGCCCTTCCAGGTATTGTGACTGGGGTCGTCTTAGCTTCTGGTCGTATTTTTGGTGAGGCTGCGGCTCTTATCTATACAGCAGGACAATCCGCTCCAGCCCTTGACTGGTCTAACTGGAATATTCTCAGTGTGACCAGCCCAATCTCTATCTTCCGTCAAGCAGAAACCTTGGCTGTCCACATCTGGAAAGTCAATAGTGAAGGCACTATTCCTGATGGAACTATCGTATCAGCAGGTTCTGCAGCCGTGCTCCTCATCTTTATCCTCATTTTTAACTTTGGAGCCCGTAAACTCGGAAGCTACCTACATAAGAAATTAACCGCTGCCTAAAGGAGAAGCCATGTCAAAATATAATTGGGATGAAAAGCATATCATCACCTTTCCTGAAGAGAAAGTGGCCCTCTCTACTAAGGATTTACATGTTTACTACGGTAAAAATGAATCTATTAAGGGCATCGATATGCAATTTGAAAAGAATAAAATTACTGCCTTAATTGGCCCTTCTGGTTCAGGGAAATCAACCTACCTCCGCAGTCTCAACCGTATGAATGATACCATTGATATTGCCAAGGTAACAGGTCAAATTCTCTATCAAGGGATTGATGTCAACCGCCCAGAAATCAATGTTTATGAGATGCGTAAGCATATTGGAATGGTCTTCCAACGACCAAATCCCTTTGCCAAGTCTATCTACCGTAACATCACTTTTGCCCATGAACGTGCAGGAGTTAAGGACAAGCAAGTCTTGGATGAAATTGTGGAAACCTCTCTCCGTCAGGCTGCCCTTTGGGACCAGGTCAAGGACGATTTGCACAAGTCTGCCTTGACCCTATCAGGTGGTCAGCAGCAACGTCTCTGTATCGCTCGTGCTATCTCTGTTAAACCAGATATCCTCTTGATGGATGAGCCGGCGTCAGCCTTGGATCCGATTGCGACAGCCCAGCTGGAAGAAACCATGTTGGAATTGAAGAAAGACTTCACCATCATCATCGTGACCCACAGTATGCAGCAGGCTGCGCGTGCTAGTGATTACACAGGATTTTTCTACTTGGGTGACTTGATAGAGTACGATAAGACCTCTAATATTTTCCAAAATGCTAAACTACAGTCAACCAATGACTACGTAACAGGACACTTTGGATAGAAAGGAAACAGTATGACAGAAGCGATTTTACAGGTATCAGACCTGTCCGTTTACTACAATCAAAAAAAGGCCTTGAATAGTGTTTCCCTATCTTTCCAACCTAAGGAAATTACAGCCTTAATTGGTCCATCTGGATCAGGGAAGTCAACTCTTCTCAAGGCTATCAACCGTATGGGGGATCTCAATCCAGAGGTAACCACAACTGGTTCAGTAGTTTACAACGGCCACAACATTTACAGTCCGCGTACAGATACAGTTGAATTGCGGAAGGAAATCGGGATGGTTTTCCAACAACCAAACCCCTTCCCTATGTCTATCTACGAAAACGTTGTTTATGGGCTTCGTATCAATGGAGTGAAGGACAAGCAAGTTCTGGATGAAGCAGTAGAAAAAGCCTTGCAACGAGCTTCCATCTGGGATGAGGTCAAGGATCGCCTACATGATTCAGCTATCGGGCTTTCAGGTGGACAACAGCAACGTGTTTGTGTTGCCCGTGTCTTGGCAACCAGTCCTAAAATCATTCTCTTGGATGAACCGACTTCAGCTCTGGACCCTATCTCGGCTGGTAAGATTGAGGAAACCTTGTATGCTCTAAAAGATAAATACACCATGCTCTTGGTTACGCGTTCCATGCAACAAGCCTCTCGTATCTCTGACAAGACAGGATTTTTCCTAGATGGAGATTTGATTGAGTTTAACGATACTAAGAAGATGTTCCTCAACCCACAACACAAGGAAACAGAAGATTATATTTCAGGAAAATTTGGATAAGGAGATAAATGATGTTACGTTCTCAATTTGAAGAAGATTTGGAGAAATTGCACAACCAGTTCTATGCAATGGGACAAGAAGTGCTATCCCAAATCAATCGGACAGTGCGTGCCTTTGTTACGCATGACCGTGATTTGGCCAAGGAAGTCATCGAAGACGATGCAGAAGTGAACGAATACGAAGTGAAATTGGAAAAGAAATCATTTGAAATGATTGCCCTTCAACAACCCGTTTCTCAGGACTTGCGTACTGTTTTGACAGTCTTGAAGGCTGTATCAGACTTGGAACGTATGGGGGACCATGCTGTTTCCATTGCAAGAGCAGCCATTCGTATGAAGGGGGAGCAACGTATCCCAGCTGTTGAAGAAGAAATCAAGAGAATGGGTCGCGATGTCAAGAACTTCGTTGAAGCAGCCCTAGAACTCTATCTGAATGGTTCAGTAGACCAGGCCTATGAAGTAGCAGCAATGGATGAAAAAATCAACCATTACTTTGATAGCATTCGTGACTTGGCTACAGAAGAAATTAAGAAAAATCCAGATGCTATCGTTACAGGACGTGATTACTTCCAAGTGATTGCCTTCTTAGAACGTATTGGAGACTATGCTAAAAATATCTGTGAATGGGTTGTTTACTTTGAAACAGGTAAGATTGTCGAACTATAAATAGGTTTATTCTGTATAAAAAGGAGCTTGAAATCAACTGATAGCTCCTTTTATTGAATTAAAAAAATTTTTTTAAGATAAAAATTCAAAAAACACTTGACAAGCACCTTGGATAGCGTTATAATTATACAAAATTAACAGAGAGGTTGTTTATTTATGAAATCAAAAAAATGGATATTTGTTTTATGTAGTTTTCTTGCAAGTTTCTTCTTAGTAGCTTGCCAGTCAGGTTCGAATGGTTCTCAGTCAGCTGTTGAAGCCATTAAGCAAAAGGGGAAATTGGTAGTAGCGACCAGTCCTGACTATGCACCTTTTGAATTTCAATCTTTAGTTGATGGGAAAAATCAGGTAGTCGGTGCGGATATTGACATGGCTCAGGCTATTGCTGATGAACTTGGGGTTAAGTTGGAAATCTCAAGCATGAGTTTTGATAATGTCTTGACTAGTCTTCAAACTGGTAAGGCCGACCTAGCAGTTGCAGGAATTAGCGCTACTGACGAGAGAAAAGAAGTCTTTGATTTTTCAATCCCTTACTATGAAAACAAGATTAGTTTCTTGGTTCGTAAGGCTGATGTAGAAAAATACAAGGATGTAACTAGCCTGGAAAGTGCTAATATTGCAGCCCAAAAAGGAACTGTTCCAGAATCAATGGTCAAGGAACAATTGCCAAAAGCTCAATTGACTTCCCTAACTAATATGGGTGAAGCTGTCAATGAATTACAGGCTGGAAAAGTAGATGCTGTTCACATGGATGAGCCTGTTGCCCTTAGCTATGCTGCTAAAAATGCAGACCTAGCTGTCGCAACTGTCAGCTTGAAGATGAAGGACGGCGAAGCCAATGCAGTTGCCCTTAGAAAAAATAGTGCTGATTTAAAAGAAGTGGTGGACAAGGTCATCCAAAAACTCAAGGATGACGGTACCTACCAAAAATATCTTGAAAAAGCGGCAACCTTAACAGAAGTTGAAGAATAATACTCAATGAAAATCAAAGAGCAAACTAGGAAGCTAGCCGCAAGCTGTACTTGAGTACGGTAAGGCGACGCTGACGTGGTTTGAATTTGATTTTCGAAGAGTATAAGAAAAAAGCAGAGTTGGAAGTCAATCCAATTCTGCTTTTAAATAGTTTAAAACCTTTTCCAGATTTTCTAAGGATACCTTGGCAAATTGATAAGGGCAGGCATCCAAGTAAGCCTCCTCAAAGAAATCCAATTTCAGCTGACTGTGTTTTAGGCTGGCGATTTTAGGATACTGTCTGAGATCGAGCAATAAACCATCGTGTAGGGGATAATGAGGAAGGGGACAAGGTGTTTTAGTTAAGCTTTCCTCAAGTTGTTTTTGGTAGTCTTCCTGATTGGATAAGCGAGCTAGACGGTTTTTCTCAAACAATTGACTGTCGATATAGAGTGACAGGGCTTTTTGCATGATGAGGTTGCTATCGTAGTCTAGGATATTTTTGTAGGCCACAAAGGCTTCTTTGATAGCATTTGGCAGAATGAGTGCCGTAATCCGCAGGGCTGGAAAGAGGCTGGTTGAGAAGGACTTGATATAAATGACGCGCTCCTCTGTATCCAGATAGTGGAAGGTCTGGCCCTTTTTAGAGTCCAAATCCCCCAGATAGTCGTCCTCTACGATATAAACACCATACTTGGCAGCTAAGTCAAGAATAGCTCGTTTTTCCTGCTCTGAATAGGAATGCCCCAGAGGATAGTGAAAACGAGGAATGGTATAGAAAAACTTAATTTTTCCAGTCTTGAAGTGGCCTTCCAGCTCTTCCAAGTCAATCCCATCAATGCCTCGTTCAATCGTTTGATAGTCCAGACCTTGAGCAATCAAGAGGCGATTCATCCGATGGTAGGTCGGCTGTTCCACCAAGATTTCCTTGGCTTGGCTAGGAAAGGATATTTGAGAAAGAATAAACAAGGCTTGTTGGGTTCCAGAAGTCAGTACCAGTTGGTCAGCCTTGCAGTAGAGGGCTTGGTCAAAGAGGAGTTTATGAATGGATTGTCTTAAGTCTTCTAATCCTTCTTGGTTATCATAGTAGTTGAAGAGGTAGTTTTCCCGGCCAATCAAGGTTTCATTGACACAGAGTCGGAAATCGTCATAGGCACTGGCATGTTCGTCAGTGACTTCGATTTCTAGATCCTGGTGTTGCCCTTGTTCTAGGACATAGTAGCCACTCTGGGGCTTGGCATAGAGGTATTGTTCGTGCCGTAATTCCAGAAGGGCTCTCTGAATGGTGTCCTTGCTACAGTGAAAGTCAAGGCTCAGTTGACGGATAGAAGGCAGGCGGCTACCCGTTGGAAAGCGTCCAGACTCGATACTATTTTTCAGATAAGCTACGACCTCTTGGTACTTGCTTTGTTTCTTCATTCCAGACCTCCCTTGATTTTGTTACATTGTACCTTTTTTTTTCTTTCTTGGCAATGTCTAGTGTGATTCTCTCGTTCACATCTAGGGGCAAATGTGGTATACTTAGGAGTAAGATTTATAGAATAATACTCTTCGAAAATCTCTTCAAACTACGTCAGCTTCGCCTTGCTGTAGATATATGCAACTGACTTCGTCAGTCTTATCTACAACTTCAAAGCAGTGCTTTGAGCAACCTGCGGCTCGCTTCCTAGTTTGCTTTTTGATTTTCATTGAGTATAACAGACAAGAAAGTGAATGGATAAGAACGTGCAGGAACCAGTGAAATTATTTCAATACAATACCCTTGGAGCCTTGATGGCTGGCCTTTATGGTGGTACCATGACAGTAGGAGAATTGCTAGAGCATGGTGACCTTGGTTTGGGAACCTTGGATTCCATTGATGGGGAATTGATTGTCTTGGATGGCAAGGCTTATCAGGCCAAAGGATCAGGAGAGCAACCAGAAATTGTAGAAGTATCACCAGATGCTCTCATTCCTTATGCAGCAGTAGTACCGCATCAAGCAGAGGTCATTTTCCGCCAGCGGTTTGAGATGACAGACAAGGAATTGGAAGAGCGAATCGAGTCTTATTATGACGGGGAAAATCTTTTCCGCTCTATCAAGATTCGTGGGGAATTTTCACATATGCATGTGCGTATGATTCCCAAGTCGACACCAGAGACCAAGTTTGCTGATGTCGCAACCCATCAACCTGAATATCGTCGTGACAATGTGGTGGGAACCATCGTTGGTTTCTGGACGCCAGAGATTTTCCATGGAGTTAGTGTGGCAGGCTACCATCTGCACTTCATCTCAGATGACTTGACCTTCGGTGGGCATGTCATGGACTTTGTCATCAAGGAAGGGATTATCGAGGTGGGAGCGGTTGACCAGTTGGACCAACGTTTTCCAGTCCAAGATCGTCAATACTTGTTTGCTAAGTTCAATGTTGACGAGATGAAAAAAGATATTGAAAAGGCGGAATAGGAGAAGAAAATGACCATTCATATCATTATTACCATGTTGCTGTTGCTGGCTTTCTTGATAGGAAGCATTTGGTATGCCAAAAAGAAACACCAGATTAATCTAGCTGTCTTGGGCTTGGGGGCTGTTGCCTTCTTTGTCTCTTCACAGATTTTGGAAAAACTGGTGCATATCTTGGTTTTACATCCTCAAAAAGACGGTAGTATTGCCCTCTTACAAGACCATCCGCTTGTCTATATCATCTATGGCCTAGCCATGGCAGCATTTTTTGAGGAAACTGCTCGTCTTATTTTCTTCAAATGGTTGGAGAAAAAGAGAAGTTTGGAAAAGGCAGATGCCTTGGCTTATGGATTGGGGCATGGTGGCTTGGAGTTGATTTTCCTAGGTCTTACTAGTTTGATTAATCTCTACATCGTTCTCTCAGCAGTTCAAACTCAGAATCCACAGGTCATGCAATTGCTGTCTGAAAATATGTTAAAAACCATTCAGTCACTTTCTGTCTGGCAGATTTATTTGCTTGGTTTTGAGCGAATTTTGGCTCTAGGTTTCCAATTGCTTTTGACTGTTTGGGTTTACCAAGCTGTTCGCCAGAAGAAATGGATTTATCTCCTAGCAGCCTATGGCCTACATGCCTTCTTTGACCTGGCACCATCTCTAGCCCAAGTTGGCTGGCTTACAAGTCCAGTCTTAGTTGAAGTCATTCTACTAGTTGAACTGATCCTAGTTGCCTATGGAACCAAGGCTATCTTTTGCAAAAAATCATAAGAAAAAGGGGGAAACCTCTTTTTTTGTTTAAAATAAGCCCAAGATTTTTTTAGGGTCGTCAAATGGTCTTAAAAATGGTATAATGGAATGAATTTTGTAAAAGGAAGAGTGTCATGTCAGTAAAAGAAAACATGCTTGAAATCTTAGAAGGGATTGATATCCGTTTCAAAGAACCCTTGCATAGCTATAGTTATACAAAAGTAGGTGGAGAGGCCGATTATTTGGTCTTTCCACGAAATCGTTTTGAGTTGGCGCGCGTTGTCAAATTTGCCAATCAAGAAAATATCCCTTGGATGGTGCTGGGAAATGCTAGCAACATCATTGTTCGTGATGGTGGGATTCGTGGATTTGTTATCTTGTGTGACAAGCTCAATCATGTTTCCGTTGATGGCTATACCATCGAAGCTGAGGCTGGTGCTAACTTGATTGAAACAACTCGCATTGCCCTCCGTCATAGTTTGACTGGTTTTGAGTTTGCTTGTGGTATTCCTGGAAGTGTCGGTGGTGCTGTCTTTATGAATGCGGGTGCCTATGGTGGCGAGATTGCCCACATCTTACAGTCTTGTAAAATTTTGACCAAGGATGGAGAAATCGAGACCCTATCTGTCAAGGACTTGGCTTTTGGTTACCGCCATTCAGCCATTCAGGAGTCTGGTGCAGTTGTCTTATCAGCTAAATTTGCCCTAGCCCCAGGAAGCCATCCGGTTATCAAGCAAGAAATGGATCGCTTGACGCATCTACGTGAACTCAAGCAACCTTTAGAATATCCATCTTGTGGTTCGGTCTTTAAGCGTCCAGTAGGGCATTTTGCAGGTCAGTTAATTTCTGAAGCTGGCTTGAAAGGCTATCGTATTGGTGGAGTAGAAGTCTCAGAAAAACACGCAGGTTTTATGATCAATGTCGCTGATGGAACGGCTAAAGACTACGAGGACTTGATTGAGTCTGTTATCGAAAAAGTCAAGGAACACTCTGGCGTTACTCTTGAGAGAGAAGTTCGTATCTTGGGTGAAAGCAAGTAGGAAGCTGTAGTTGAAAAGCTGCTGCTATGTCATGGAAAGGGGGTGAAAGCCTATCGTCAGTGCAGAAGAATGTAGGCAGTTCAATCTCCTACGCGAGGTAGTAGCGGCCTGACAGAGCCCTGATCTGTTAATCTATGAAAAAGAAGGAATAAATGACAATTGAAAAAACCAATTATTGAATTCAAAAACGTCTCTAAAGTTTTTGAAGACAGCAACACCAAGGTTCTCAAAGATATCAACTTTGAGTTGGAAGAAGGGAAGTTCTATACTCTTCTAGGCGCGTCTGGTTCAGGGAAATCAACTATCCTTAACATCATTGCAGGTTTACTGGATGCTACGACTGGAGATATTTTGCTGGACGGTGTTCGTATCAACGACATCCCAACCAACAAGCGAGACGTCCATACGGTCTTCCAATCCTATGCCTTGTTTCCACATATGAATGTGTTTGAAAATGTTGCCTTTCCACTCCGCTTGCGTAAAATTGACAAGAAAGAAATCGAGAAACGCGTAGCGGAAGTTCTCAAGATGGTTCAGTTGGAAGGTTATGAAAAACGTTCCATCCGTAAACTCTCTGGAGGACAACGTCAGCGTGTGGCTATTGCACGTGCCATCATCAACCAACCTCGTGTGGTTTTGTTGGACGAGCCTTTGTCAGCGTTGGACTTGAAATTAAGAACAGACATGCAGTACGAACTGCGTGAACTGCAACAACGATTGGGAATCACCTTTGTTTTTGTTACTCACGATCAGGAAGAAGCTTTGGCTATGAGTGACTGGATTTTTGTTATGAACGATGGTGAGATTGTCCAGTCAGGAACACCTGTGGACATCTACGACGAGCCAATTAACCACTTTGTTGCCACCTTTATCGGTGAGTCAAATATCTTGCCAGGAACCATGATTGAGGACTACTTGGTTGAGTTTAACGGCAAACGCTTTGAAGCGGTCGATGGTGGGATGAAGCCAAATGAACCTGTTGAGGTTGTTATTCGTCCAGAGGACTTGCGGATTACCCTTCCTGAAGAAGGCAAGCTCCAAGTTAAGGTCGATACCCAGCTTTTCCGTGGGGTTCACTATGAAATTATCGCCTATGACGAACTTGGAAATGAATGGATGATCCACTCGACTCGTAAGGCCATTGTTGGTGAGGAAATCGGTCTGGACTTTGAACCAGAAGACATCCACATCATGCGTCTCAATGAAACCGAAGAAGAGTTCGATGCTCGTATTGAGGAGTACGTAGAAATCGAAGAGCAAGAAGCAGGTCTGATCAATGCAATCGAGGAGGAAAGAGATGAAGAAAACAAGCTCTAAACTCTTTGTAGTGCCCTACATGCTTTGGATTGTACTCTTTGTCCTCGCACCCTTGGTCTTGATTTTCGGACAATCCTTTTTCAACATTGAAGGTCAGTTTAGTTTAGAAAATTATAAATCTTACTTTGCGTCACAAAACTTGACCTATCTTAAAATGAGTTTCAACTCAGTGCTTTATGCAGGGATTGTGACCTTTGTGACCCTGCTTATCAGTTATCCGACAGCCCTCTTTTTGACCCGTCTCAAACACCGTCAACTATGGCTTATGCTGATTATCCTGCCTACCTGGATCAATTTGCTCCTTAAAGCCTATGCCTTTATCGGAATTTTTGGTCAAAATGGCTCTATTAACCAATTTTTGGAATTTATCGGAATCGGTTCGCAACAGTTGCTCTTTACTGATTTCTCCTTTATTTTTGTCGCAAGCTACATCGAGCTCCCCTTTATGATTTTGCCCATTTTCAATGTCTTGGACGATATGGACAACAATCTCATCAATGCCAGCTATGACCTAGGTGCGACCAAGTGGGAAACCTTCCGCCATGTCATCTTCCCTTTATCGATGAATGGTGTGCGAAGTGGAGTTCAGTCTGTCTTTATCCCCAGCTTGAGCCTCTTCATGCTGACCCGTTTGATTGGTGGGAACCGTGTTATTACGCTGGGAACGGCTATTGAACAGAATTTCCTAACCAATGACAACTACGGTATGGGTTCAACCATCGGTGTAATTCTCATCTTGACCATGTTCATCACTATGTGGGTGACCAAGGAAAGGAGAGAACGATGAAAAAATTTGCCAACCTTTATCTGGGACTGGTCTTTCTTGTCCTCTACCTGCCAATCTTTTATCTGATTGGCTATGCCTTTAACGCAGGCAATGACATGAATAGCTTTACAGGCTTTAGCTTGAGCCATTTTAAAACTATGTTTGGCGATGGTCGCCTTATGTTGATTGTGACTCAGACCTTTTTCTTGGCCTTCCTGTCAGCCTTGATTGCGACCATTATCGGGACTTTTGGTGCCATTTACATCTACCAGTCTCGTAAGAAATACCAAGAAGCCTTTCTTTCACTCAATAATATCCTCATGGTTGCGCCTGATGTTATGATTGGTGCCAGCTTCTTGATTCTTTTTACTCAACTCAAGTTTTCACTTGGCTTTTTGACCGTTCTATCTAGTCACGTGGCCTTCTCGATTCCTATCGTGGTCTTGATGGTCCTGCCTCGTCTCAAGGAAATGAACGGTGACATGATTCATGCGGCCTATGACCTTGGTGCCAGTCAATTTCAGATGTTCAAGGAAATCATGCTTCCTTACCTGACACCGTCTATCATTGCAGGTTATTTCATGGCCTTCACCTATTCGCTAGATGACTTTGCCGTGACATTCTTTGTGACGGGAAATGGCTTTTCAACCCTGTCAGTCGAGATTTACTCTCGTGCTCGGAAGGGGATTTCGCTAGAAATCAATGCCCTGTCTGCCCTTGTCTTTCTCTTTAGTATTATCCTAGTTGTTGGTTATTACTTTATCTCACGTGAGAAGGAGGAGCAAGCATGAAAAAACTCTATTCATTTTTAGCGGGAATTGCAGCCATTATCCTTGTCTTATGGGGAATTGCGACTCATCTCGATAGTAAAATCAATAGTCGAGATAGTCAAAAACTGGTCATTTACAACTGGGGTGATTATATCGATCCTGAACTCTTGGAGCAATTCACAGAAGAAACAGGAATCCAAGTCCAGTACGAGACCTTTGATTCCAACGAAGCCATGTATACCAAGATCAAGCAGGGTGGAACGACCTACGATATTGCCATTCCTAGTGAATACATGATTAACAAGATGAAGGATGAAGACCTCTTGGTCCCGCTTGACTATTCAAAACTTGAAGGTCTTGAAAATATCGGACCAGAGTTCCTCAACCAGTCCTTTGACCCAGGCAATAAATTCTCCATCCCTTACTTCTGGGGAACATTAGGAATTGTCTACAATGAAACCATGGTAGATGAGGCGCCTGAGCATTGGGATGACCTCTGGAAGCCAGAGTATAAGAACTCTATCATGCTTTTTGATGGGGCGCGTGAGGTGCTGGGACTGGGACTCAATTCCCTCGGCTACAGCCTCAACTCCAAGAATAGCCAGCAGTTGGAAGAGACAGTGGACAAGCTCTACAAGTTGACTCCAAATATCAAGGCTATTGTGGCGGACGAGATGAAGGGTTACATGATTCAGAATAATGCTGCAATCGGTGTGACCTTCTCTGGTGAAGCTAGCCAAATGTTAGAAAAAAATGAAAATCTCCGCTATGTGGTTCCGACTGAGGCCAGCAACCTTTGGTTTGACAATATGGTCATTCCCAAAACAGTCAAAAACCAAGATGCAGCCTATGCCTTTATCAATTTTATGTTGAAACCTGAAAAGGCTCTCAAAAATGCAGAGTATGTCGGTTATTCAACACCAAACCTACCAGCTAAGGAATTGCTCCCAGAGGAGAAAAAAGAAGATAAAGCCTTCTATCCAGATGCTGAAACCATGAAACACCTAGAAGTTTATGAAAAATTTGACCATAAATGGACAGGAAAATATAGCGACCTTTTCCTACAGTTTAAAATGTATCGGAAGTAGGAGTTAGCAGTCACGAAACGAATCAGTCAAGCTGGTTCGTTTTTTAATATAAGTCAGTTTTTACAGCCATATCTTTTTCTATTATATTCTATTCTATTTGCTTGCCCAGTAGTATACTAAGTTTAACCTTACAGAAAGCGGTAACAAACAATGGAAATGTCTACTTTTTTCAAAAAAAGTTTCTGGCCAACCTTTTTGACTGTTCAGCAAACATATATACTATTTTATCTAAAGGATGGTTTGGATCGACAATACCTAACAACTGATTCCATACATTTGGTGATAGGGTTCTTTATATTTGCAAATATTTTCGTAGCTATCTTTAACAATTCAAAACTTTGGGATAAAAGTTGGGATAAAAAGAGTGATAGCAGTAAGAAAAAATATATTCTGAAAAAGTAATCGGAGATGTAGAGAATTGCTCTGATTCAACGGAGACGATTTCCAGTTGACGCAAGCTTAGAAAAACGTTATAATAAGAAAGTTGAGAATTGATTTTCAGTTGTCTTAGTCCAGAGAAATGGCGGTGCTGCGAGCCATCTAAGCTAGGAAGTCATGCTACTCAATTTAACAATTGCATAAGAATAAGAGAATGACAAGTTCATTGAATGAAGGTGGTACCGCGGTTTTTCGCCCTTCGTGATATGAGCTTGTCTTTTGATTTTTGGAGGTGTTGATGAAAACATTTCTTGTCAAACAAAAGTTTCGTCTTGGAGGCGAACGCTTCGCTATCAAGGATGACAGGGGAGAAATCGCCTATCAGGTGGAGGATCATTTTTTAAGATTCCCAAAACTTTTACCATCTATGATGCGGCTGGTGAACAGGTCAGTCAGATTAGTAAAGAAATCTTGACCTTGCTCCCTCGTTTTGAGATTCAGCTTCAGGATGGCTCGAGTTTTGTCATTCGTAAGAAGTTGACCTTCTGGCGAGATAAGTATGAGTTTGATAATCTAGGTCTTCGTATCGAGGGCAATATCTGGGATTTGGATTTCAAATTGCTGGATGATCGCGATCAGCTGATTGCGGAAATTAAGAAGGAACTCTTCCATCTGACCTCTACCTATACCGTAACGGTTCTTGAGGACGCTTATGCAGACCTAGTCATTTCCCTCTGCGTCGCGATTGACTATGTGGAGATGCTGGAAAGCCAATCACATTAAACAAGTAATAAGGAGACAATATGAAACAACTATCTAGTGCACAAGTACGCCAAATGTGGCTTGATTTCTGGGCGACCAAAGGTCACTCTGTAGAACCATCAGTGAGCTTGGTTCCTGTAAATGATCCAACACTTTTGTGGATCAACTCTGGGGTAGCAACTCTTAAGAAATACTTTGACGGGACCATCATCCCTGAAAATCCACGTATTACCAATGCTCAAAAGGCTATCCGTACCAACGACATCGAAAACGTAGGAAAGACTGCACGTCACCATACCATGTTTGAAATGTTGGGGAACTTCTCTATCGGGGATTACTTCCGTGACGAAGCTATCACTTGGGCTTATGAGCTTTTGACAAGCCCAGAATGGTTTGACTTCCCAGCTGAGAAACTTTACATGACCTACTATCCAGACGATAAAGATTCATACAACCGTTGGATTGAAGTGGGAGTGGACCCAAGTCACTTGATTCCAATCGAGGACAACTTCTGGGAAATTGGTGCGGGACCTTCTGGCCCAGATACAGAAATCTTCTTTGACCGTGGTGAAGCCTTTGACCCAGAAAATATCGGTCTTCGTCTCCTTGCAGAAGATATCGAAAACGACCGTTACATCGAAATCTGGAACATCGTATTGTCACAATTTAACGCAGACCCTGCTGTTCCTCGTAGCGAATACAAGGAATTGCCACACAAGAACATTGATACGGGCGCTGGTTTGGAGCGTTTGGTGGCCGTTATCCAAGGGGCTAAGACCAACTTCGAAACAGACCTCTTCATGCCAATCATTCGTGAAGTGGAGAAATTGTCTGGTAAGGTCTATGACCAAGATGGCGACAACATGAGCTTTAAAGTTATCGCTGACCACATCCGTTCACTTTCATTTGCCATCGGTGATGGTGCCCTTCCAGGGAATGAAGGTCGTGGTTATGTCCTTCGTCGTCTTCTCCGTCGTGCTTCTATGCATGGTCAAAAATTGGGAATCAACGAGCCTTTCCTTTACAAACTCGTTCCAACCGTTGGTAAGATCATGGAAAGCTACTACCCAGAAGTGCTTGAAAAACGTGACTTTATCGAAAAAATCGTTAAAAGCGAAGAAGAATCATTTGCCCGTACTCTTCACTCAGGTCAACACTTTGCCCAAGGCATTGTAGCTGATTTGAAAGAAAAAGGTCAATCTGTCATTGCTGGTTCAGATGTATTTAAACTTTACGACACTTATGGATTCCCAGTTGAATTGACTGAAGAAATCGCTGAAGAAGCTGGTATGACTGTGGACCGTGAAGGATTTGAAGCAGCTATGAAAGAACAGCAAGAACGTGCGCGTGCGTCAGCTGTCAAGGGTGGTTCAATGGGTATGCAAAATGAAACTCTTCAAAACATCACAGTGGAAAGTGTCTTCAACTACAATGCTAGCCAATTGTCTTCTAAATTGGTGGCTATTGTGGCTGACAATGCAGAAGTAGAAGCTGTGTCAGAAGGAACTGCCTCACTTATCTTTGCGGAAACGCCATTCTACGCTGAAATGGGTGGACAGGTAGCTGACCACGGACAAATCTTGGATGAGTCAGGTAAGGTTGTGGCTACTGTGACAAATGTGCAAAAAGCACCAAACGGACAAGCTCTTCACACGGTTGAAGTTCTTGCACCGCTTGCTTTGAACCAAGAATATACCTTGGCAATTGATACAAATCGTCGTCACCGTGTTATGAAAAACCACACTGCGACTCACTTGCTTCACGCTGCCCTTCATAATATCCTTGGAAACCATGCAACACAAGCAGGATCTCTTAACGAAGTTGAATTCCTTCGCTTTGACTTTACCCATTTCCAAGCTGTGACTGCTGAAGAATTGCGTGCGATTGAGCAGCAAGTCAATGAGAAAATCTGGGAAGCCATTGCTGTAGAAACTGTTGAAACGGATATTGACACTGCCAAAGAAATGGGTGCTATGGCCCTCTTTGGTGAGAAATACGGCAAGGAAGTCCGTGTTGTCACTATCGGTGACTACTCTATCGAGCTTTGTGGTGGTACCCACGTTGGCAACACTTCTGAGATTGGTCTCTTCAAGATTGTCAAAGAAGAAGGGATCGGATCAGGAACTCGCCGTATCTTGGCAGTGACTGGTAAGGAAGCCTTTGAAGCCTACCGTGAACAAGAAGACGCTCTTAAAGCTGTCGCAGCAACCTTGAAAGCACCTCAAGTCAAGGAAGTGCCTCACAAGGTAGAAGGACTCCAAGAACAACTTCGTCAACTTCAAAAGGAAAATGCTGAGTTGAAAGAAAAAGCCGCAGCTGCAGCCGCAGGCGACATCTTCAAGGATGTGAAGGAAGTCAATGGTCACCGTTACATTGCTAGCCAAGTATCTGTATCTGACGCTGGTGCCCTTCGTACTTTTGCGGATAACTGGAAACAAAAAGACTACTCTGATCTTCTTGTCCTTGTTGCAGCAATTGGGGACAAAGTTAATGTCCTTGTAGCAAGCAAGACAAAAGACCTTCATGCAGGAAACCTTGTCAAAGAATTAGCACCAATCGTCGATGGACGTGGTGGTGGTAAACCAGACATGGCCATGGCAGGAGGAAGCAACCAAGCTAAGATCCAAGAATTGTTGGATTCAGTAGCAGGTAAATTGTAAGATAATAAAGATCTATCCACTTGGGTAGGTCTTTTTGTGAATACAAAAAAACCAAATCCGCTTGGATCTGGCTTGATGATTATAAGCTATTAGATAGTATTGGCTGCCCAGACACTTACCGAAGCAGCTGAGACAGGGAATTGTCCATAACCTTCCTCATCGATGATAACTTGAGCTTGGTGGTTTTCAAGTAGATCTACAAAGGTTTGGTTAGCCCATTCTTGGCCGATAAACATTGATTTGCTGTTTTCTTGGTCATTTGAGATGAGAACTGCGATTGGGGATTGATTTTCAGCACCTGAACGTACCCAACCGATACAGTTAGGATCATCAAAGTAGTCATTTTGTTCTCCATAGGCCAAGTCTTTTCGGATGGCTAGGAGGCGGTCAAGGACTTCTTTGAAATCTTGTTGAGCATACTGCCCTGAAATCCCATAGTAGTCGCCGTAAAAGACACATGGAAGGCCATTTTGGCGTAACAGAATGAGGGCATAGGCTGCTGGTTTGAACCATTCTTCAACAGTCGATTCAAGGGCTTGTCCTCGTTGGGTATCATGGTTGTCGACAAAGGTCACAGCCTTATCAGGCTTGAGTTCAACCAAGCTATCTGTGAAAATACCACGAAGGTCATAGTTTGCGCCAGCTTGACTGGCTTCAAAGAGATTCTGGTGTAGACGAACATCGACAAGGTCAAAGCGTTCTTCCGTTTTTTCAAGATAGTCCAGATTGGCTTCCTTGTCAGGATTCCAGAATTCACCAAAAACATAGAAATCGTCACCGTATCTTTCCTTCATATCTCGGATGAAATTGCGCATGAAGAAAGAGTCAATGTGCTTAACGGCATCCAAGCGGAAACCAGCTACACCAGTTGTCTCCATGAACCATTCAGCCCAGTCATAGATATTTTGAATGACTTCAGGATGTTTAAAGTCTAGGTCGGCATACATGAGGTAGTCATAGTTTCCGTTTTCGTTATCGACCAATTCCTCATTTGCCCAGCCTTTATTGTCACCTTGGATCAGATAAATCCCAGACTTACGGCGTTTGGCATCATAGTCTGTACCTGTGAAGTGGTACCAGTGCCAGTGGAAGTCATTGTAGGTATCTTGGCGACCATCGAAGGTAAAGCTAGTCCAGCCATTGATGGTGAAGGGTTCTCCAAGTTCAACCGTACGGTCTACAGGGTCTACTTCGATAACCTGAAAGGCTTCCATGTGATCGGCTGCAGCCTTGTGGTTGAGTACCACATCGGCCATAGGCTGGATTCCCTGTGCTTTTAGGGCTTGAATAGCTTGAAGATAGTCTTCTTTGAAACCATACTTGGTACGGACTGTCCCTTTTTGGTTGAACTCTCCAAGGTCAAATAGGTCATAGACACCATAGCCGACATCTTTTTCATTGGTTGCCTTAAAAGCTGGTGGCATCCAGACATGACTAATACCGAGATTAGCAAGGTGTTGAGCATCTTCAGCCAGACGCGTCCAGTGCTGGCCGTCATGGGGCAGATACCATTCAAAGTATTGCATGAGTGTTTGATTTTGCATGATTTTTCCTCTTACTTGTCAATCTTGTTCTTTATTCTATCATAAAGTATCGGTTAGCTCAAACGTTTGCGTAAAATAGAAGACATGTATTTCAACTATTCAAGATAAAGTGTTGATTTTTAAAATGAAAGCGCTATAATGATAGTGAATTACATAGATAAAGAGAGGAGATTTCTCATGATTGAATTTCAAAATGTTAGTAAGTTGTATGGTGATAAAGAGGCCTTGAGCAATCTCAATTTGCAGATTGAAAATGGAGAGATTATGGGCTTGATTGGCCATAATGGAGCTGGAAAATCGACCACCATAAAATCCTTAGTCAGTATTATTTCACCCAGCAGTGGTTGTATTTTGGTAGACGGTCAGGAGTTATCTGAAAATCGCTTGGCTATTAAACGAAAGATTGGCTACGTAGCAGACTCGCCTGACTTATTTTTACGCTTAACGGCCAATGAATTTTGGGAATTGATTGCCTCATCCTATGAGCTAACTAGCTCTGACTTGGAGGCTAGTCTAGCTAGGCTATTGAACGTTTTTGATTTTGCTGAAAACCGCTATCAGGTTATTGAAACCCTTTCTCACGGAATGCGTCAGAAAGTCTTTGTTATCGGAGCACTCTTGTCTGATCCTGATATTTGGGTCTTGGATGAACCCTTGACAGGTTTGGATCCCCAGGCTGCCTTTGATTTGAAGCAAATGATGAAGGAACATGCGCAAAAAGGTAAGACTGTCTTGTTTTCAACCCATGTCCTAGAGGTAGCCGAGCAAGTCTGTGATCGAATTGCCATTTTAAAAAAGGGGCATTTGATCTATTGTGGTAGCGTAGAGGACTTGAGAAAAGACCACCCAGAACAGTCTTTGGAAAGTATCTACCTTAGTCTTGCTGGTAGAAAAGAGGAGGTTGCGGATGCGTCTCAAGGTCATTAAAAAATTAGTTGATATCAATATCCTCTATTCATCTCAAGAAGCTAATCTGGCTAATCTACGAAAGAAGCAGGCTAAGAATCCTGGGAAAAAAGTAAATGTTTCCGCTAGAGTCCTAAGTTCTTACATTTTTTCTAGTCTCTTGATGCTTTTCATGTTTATAAATATAGCCTTTCGTTTTCCTTTTGAGGAAATGCCTGTTTATTTTAGCTTCATGGTTGCTATTTTACTAGTGATTGCCTTTTCAACTTCTTTAACAGCTTTTTACAATGTCTTTTATGAGAGTAAGGACCTGGTCTCCTATAGGCCCTATGCCTTTAAAGAATCAGAGATTATAATCGCTAAAGGACTGTCTGTCCTCTTGCCAGCTCTGCCTGGAATTGTACCAATCCTAGCTTATTTTCTAGTCCTCTATATTAGGCTAGCACCTTCTCTTTGGCTAGGCTTGCCTTTGATGCTACTGTCCTTGACCTTATTATTTGTCTCTGTTACTTTAGCGATGGTAGTGGCAGTACATTTCTTGGCTCAGACTAGGGTCTTCAGAAAGTATCAGTCTATTTTTTCGAATGTGATGATTGGGATAGGGGTTCTCATACCTTTAATATTTGTCTTCTTTCTACAGTCGACTTCTGGAGTTATAGTTGACAGAGTTAGAGACATTCCACCTCTTCTTTATCCTATTCATCTCTTTTACAAAATAGCAGTGGAGCCTTTTTCGACAGAAGCCATCCTGGGTCTGCTCGCTTGGATAGGACTAACTCTCTTCTTACTTTACTTGAGCAAAAAGAAGGTTTTTCCTCGTTTTTATGATGTGATTCTGCTTAACAGTGAGGAGAAGGTCAAGAAAGAACGTCGCAATAAGGAGAGAATTTCAACTACTAATAAAAAGGGCTTTTTCCGTATGGTTTTACGCTACCACCTCACCCTCTTGGGACAGGGGACTGGCGTGATTACAGTGCTTTTTACAAGTGCTTTCCTTCCTTATCTCATGATGATTGGTCTGATTTCCAAAATCCGAGATTCTCAGATAGTTCCAGATATTCATCCTCCATACTGGTTACCCTTGTTTTTTATAGGATTGTTTATAGCGGTTGTTAATAACAATATCACCAGCCTACATTCAATTGCCTTGTCCTTGGAGAGGGAAAATGTTGATTTTCTGAAGAGTTTACCCTTTGACTTTGCTCGTTATGTGAAAGTGAAATTTTGGATTATTTTTGCTGTCCAGTCCTTTTTACCTATCTTGACTTTACTTGGTCTTTCTCTATATCTAGGCTTGCCCATTCTTTCGATGATTTACCTTATTGTGGCCTGGATCTTTGCAAGTGTCATCCTTTCTTGCCACCATTACCTTAAGGACGTGAAAAATCTGTCAACCAATTGGAGTAACATTACGGACCTGGTGAACCGTTCAAATCGTATAGTAGCAATAGTTTTGATTTTGGTTTATAGTGCAATCTTAATGGCCCTTGTAATAGGGAGCATATTCTTGGTTCGGTCTCTCTCCCCTATCCTTGCCATTAGCTTGGGAGTAGGAGTTCTTATCCTATTGCTTGGCCTTGCTATTTTTAGCTATTATTATTACCTGTCACGCATATTGACAGAAATAGAAAAAAGATGAGCTAGTTGGTTGCTATCTTGATAAATCTCATTTGACAAATCGCTTTCATAATTTATAACGTAATTATAAATTATTACGATTGGTAATCAAAAAATATAGGGAGGAATGTTTTGAATAAGAAATATCACATAGTTCTATTTTGGTTGTTTATAGTTTATTTATTTGGATATTTTTCAATTTCAAAAACGTTAATTCCTATAATGTGTGTGGTCCAAGTATTTTTGATAGAACATATATTTAAAGTTCGAAATAGGATTATGCAGATAGGTGAAATTATAATAATTGTTGCTTCTATAATATTATTTATCGATAGTATATTGAATTTGTAACAAAAGGCTTTTATATATTATATATAATTAAATTTTCCATATATCTGCTGAAGCTGATTTATCTTCTCATCTATCTTCGTCACTAAATTTGACAGACACATATTACTGATACAGACTATCAATCTATCTACAATCTCACAGTAAACCTGAGGCTAGTTTCCTCTTTGATTTTCATTGATAAAAAGAAATGCTCCTCCAAGGCGGAAGAGCATTTTTTATTGTGATTTTGATTCAGCTTCAGCCGACTCTGGGTGGAGTTCTTGGTAACTTGGTGCCTTGAAAAGGTTAGTACTGGTTTTGCCTTGTCGTTGGCTAAAGAGGCTCGTTGATTGACTACCTTTTTCCTGCTCAATCTTTTGCAGAATTGGTAAAGAATTGAGGTAAGAAATACTTTCTGTATCAACTTTTCCAAGATGATCTGCTTGGTAGAAACGTATCAAATCGCCAGTTTGAATCTGATCGCTGGTTTTCAGCTGTTGACTAGCTGCTTGACGAACAATTTCTAGTTCAGTCTGAGCTTGTTCATCAAGATTGCTGATTTCAAGACCGCTCTCAGTATAGTAGGTTCGTCCGTCATAGCTAGTATATTTTGGTGTGACGAAGGAATTGGCAGTTCGAAAGGCAATGATTTCTTGATGATCTGGAGACAGAAGGTCTTGACCAACTTGAAGGAAGGAATTGGACTCAATACCAAGGAGGTGTTCGAGAGTCGGTAAGATATCGATTTGTCCACCGTAGGTATTGATGATTTGTCCTTTTTCATAGCCAGGCATGACCACCATAAAAGGCACTCGTTGCAACATGGCATTGTCGTAATTCGACCAGTTCTCAGAAGTCTTGCCAATTAAAGGAGCCAGGTCAGGATTGCGGGAGTTAGAAATTCCATAATGGTCTCCGTAGATGACGATGATGGATTTTTCATAGAGGCCACTTTCTTTGAGATAGTCAAAGAAGGACTTGATGGCACTATCCAGATAGTTAGCTGTTTGGAAGTAGCCGTTGATTGTTTCATCTTTGGTTTTAGCCAGTGGGAAACCAAGCTCATCGCCTGTCAGATTGCTAGCATAGGGATAGTGATTGGATACCGTGATATACTTAGCATAAAAAGGCTGCTGCAAGTGCTCTAGATATTGGATAGAATCTTTCATCATGATTTTATCATTTAAACCATATTGGAAAGAATTGCTACTGTCTTGCTTGGTAAAATAGGAAGCATCAAAGAAGTATTGGTAGCCCCATTGTTTGTAGGTTGTATTTCGGTTCCAGAAGGTCCCAATATTACCATGAAAGACTGCACTCGATTGATAGCCATTTTTTGATAGGATAAAAGGAGCTGCCTGCTGGGTATTGGTACCACCGTAATTGACCATAAAGGAACCTTGGTCAAGTCCAAACAAACCGGTCTCTAGCATGGTTTCCGCATCTGAGGTTTTACCAGCCTTGACTTGGTTAAAGATATTAGAAAAGGCTAAGGTTGATTGAGAATGGTAGAGGGAATTAAGGAAGGGAGTGACTTCACGCTCAGTTCCATCTATGTTGAGTTTATAGTCAAGAAGAAATTGCTGGAAGCTCTCCAAGTGGAGATAAATCACATTTTTTCCTTTGGCCAAGCCAAAATAGTCTGGATTGGGCTTAGCAGAATGTTCTTGAATATAATCTGTAATAGGTTGAAGATCAGTCTCAGAGGCCTTGGCACGTTCCTTGTTTGCACTGTAGGATTGGTTGGCGCTATAACCTAAAAAGGCTGGCAAACTAAGGGCACGAACAATATAATAATTAGAAAATCCTCGCGACAGGAGATCGGGACGCTCAATTTCAGCCAAGAAAAGGTTAGCTGAAAAGAGCAGGGCCGAGAGAGCAGTGATGGCAACACTGGAGCGGAATTTGAAAGGTCTCCTATCTAGCTGGATGATCTTTTTATAGAGAAGATAAGTCAGCAATGGGAAATCCATAAAATAGATGAAATCCCAAAAGCGCAGTAACTCTAGTTCCGCAGTACCAACAGACACCTTGCTGACCACTTTCATGGTATTAGCCGTGATAAAGTCGCTAAATTCTCGATAGTAAAAGACATTGGAATAGAGCCAAATGAATAAAAGGCTATAAATAGCTATGCTAAGACTGTAAAAGGCCTTGGTTGAGCGAGCATAGAGGGCTAGAGCCAGCAGGAGGAGTCCCAAGGGAAGGGGATTGAAAAAGGCGATAAAGGCAAGGTAACTCCCTTGCAGCTTGCCCAATTGAATATCTAAATTAAAGTCAACGGCATAGGCTAATAAGGTTTTGAGCCAATAGAGGATTAAAAGGGTTAGGACAAAACCCAGTCTGGTACCCATGGCTTTTTGGATTTTGTTAAAATTGATTCTCACACAATTACTTCCTAAGTTTTTATTAGTATTAGTATACCATTTTTTAAAACTAGAGTAAAAAAGCAAGGGTAGTTTCTTTTTTGAGAATTGTCACAAAATTTGCTATAATAGGGACTATGAATAAAATAAGAGTCAGCAAAAGGGTTGAAAAAAAGCTTTCAAAGGGGCTTGTTTTACTAGA
Organism: Streptococcus sp. CL6.22; assembly: GCF_049738055.1. Taxonomy (GTDB): domain Bacteria; phylum Bacillota; class Bacilli; order Lactobacillales; family Streptococcaceae; genus Streptococcus; species Streptococcus mitis_DJ. The sequence continues at coordinate 82,617 of NZ_JBKOTV010000008.1, forward strand.
AGCCAGTGATCTTGAGAATGTCAATCTCAAGGATCAGGAAGTAGAAGTCCATAGTCAAGATGGAAACTTTCTTGGTACTGCCTACCTTTCTCAGCAAAACAAGGGCTTGGGCTGGTTTGTTAGCAAAGACAAGGTGACCTTCAATCAAGCTTTCTTTGAAACGCTGTTTAGACAAGCTAAAGAAAAGAGAAGTGCCTACTATCAAGATGATTTGACAACTGCCTTTCGTCTCTTCAACCAAGAGGGAGATGGTTTTGGCGGTCTGACAGTGGACCTTTATGGCGACTATGCTGTCTTTTCTTGGTATAACTCTTATGTATATCAGATTCGCAAGGTTATCTCAGAAGCCTTTAGACAGGTTTTTCCTGAGGTTTTAGGGACCTATGAGAAGATCCGTTTTAAGGGTCTAGACTATGAATCTGCCCATGTTTATGGTCAAGAAGCACCTGACTTTTTCACTGTTTTGGAAAATGGTGTCCTCTATCAAGTCTTTATGAATGATGGCTTGATGACAGGGATTTTCCTAGACCAGCATGAAGTTCGCGGTAGTTTAGTGGATGGATTGGCTATGGGTAAATCCTTGCTCAATATGTTTTCCTACACAGCAGCCTTTTCAGTGGCTGCGGCCATGGGAGGAGCAAGCCAGACTACTTCGGTTGACCTAGCTAAACGTTCACGAGAATTGTCTCAAGCGCATTTTCAGGCAAATGGAATCAGTACAGACGACCATCGTTTTATAGTCATGGATGTTTTTGAGTATTTCAAGTATGCCAAACGAAAAGACTTGACCTATGATGTGATTGTCCTAGATCCGCCTAGCTTTGCTCGGAACAAAAAACAAACGTTCTCTGTGGCCAAGGATTATCACAAGTTGATTTCCCAGAGTCTTGAGATTTTAAATCCGGGAGGGATTATCATTGCTAGTACCAATGCTGCCAATGTTTCCCGCCAGAAATTTACAGAACAAATTGATAAAGGCTTTGCAGGAAGAAGTTACCATATTTTAAACAAATACAGTCTTCCAGCAGATTTCGCCTATAATAAAAAAGATGAAAGTAGTAATTACCTCAAGGTGATTAGTATGAAGGTTAGTAAATGAAATTAATCGTTACAGTAATGCCAAGAAGTTTAGAGGAGGCCCAGGCTCTGGATGCCACGAGGTACCTGGATGCCGACATCATTGAATGGCGTGCCGACTATCTACCTAAAGAAGCGATTTTGCAGGTAGCTCCAGCGATTTTTGAAAAATTCGCAGGCCGTGAGTTGGTTTTCACATTGCGAACTCGCTCTGAAGGGGGAGAAATCGACCTTTCTCCAGAAGAATATATCCATCTAATCAAGGAAGTGGCGCAACTCTATCAACCAGATTATATTGATTTTGAGTACTACAGCTATAAGGATGTTTTTGAGGAAATGCTGGACTTCCCAAATCTCGTTTTGAGTTACCACAATTTCCAAGAAACACCTGAAAATATGATGGAAATCTTGTCAGAGTTGACGAGCTTAAATCCAAAACTTGTTAAGGTCGCGGTGATGGCTCACACGGAGCAGGATGTGCTAGACCTGATGAACTATACACGAGGATTTAAAACCCTTAATCCTGAACAGGAATATGTGACCATTTCTATGGGCAAGGTGGGTAAGGTCTCTCGTATCACTGCGGATGTGACAGGTTCTAGCTGGTCCTTTGCTAGTCTAGATGAGGCAAGTGCACCAGGTCAGATTTCCCTAGCTAATATGAAAAAAATTCGGGAGATTTTGGATGAAGCTTGATGGCTATACACGTTTAGCTGCCGTTGTTGCCAATCCTATTAAGCATTCTATTTCCCCATTTATTCACAATAGCGCCTTTGAGGCGACAGCTACCAATGGTGCTTACGTGGCTTGGGAGATTGAAGCGGGTGACTTGGCAGAAACAGTGGCCAATATTCGTCGCTACCAGATGTTTGGCATCAACCTGTCCATGCCCTATAAGGAGCAGGTGATTTCTTATTTGGATGAATTGAGCGATGAAGCGCGCTTGATTGGTGCGGTTAATACTGTTGTCAATGAGAATGGCAATTTAATTGGATATAATACAGATGGCAAGGGATTTTTTAAGAGCTTGCCTTCTTTTACAATTTCAGGTAAAAAGATGACCCTGCTTGGTGCAGGTGGTGCGGCTAAATCAATCTTGGCACAGGCTATTTTGGATGGTGTCAGTCAGATTTCAGTCTTTGTTCGTTCAGTTTCCATGGAAAAAACAAGACCATACCTAGACAAGTTACAGGAGCAGACAGGTTTTAAGGTGGACTTGTATGCTTTAGAAGATGTTCCTGAACTGCAAGCAAGGATTGCTGGGTCGGATTTACTGGTCAATGCAACAAGTGTAGGGATGGATGGTCAATCATCTCCAGTTCCTGAAAACATTGTCCTATCAGAAACTCTTTTAGTAGCAGATATCATTTACCAACCCTTTGAAACACCATTTTTGAAATGGGCCAGAAGTCAGGGGAATCCAGTTGTCAATGGTCTGGGAATGTTGCTCTATCAAGCTGCAGAAGCTTTTCAACTGTGGACAGGAAAGGAAATGCCGACAGAAGAGATTTGGCAGTCCTTAACAGAAAAATACCAATAAAGAAAGGGAGATTCTCCTATGAAAATCAGAATCGATATTCCTCATCATCCTTATGATATTCAGATTGAAAAAGGTTGTCTGGCTCAGGCTGGTCAATGGTTGCGAGAACTCTGGCAACCACAAAAGGTAGTCATTGTGACAGATAACCATGTAGCTTCTCTTTATGCAGAGAAGGTCAAGCTCAGCATAGAAGATGCTGGTTTTCAGGTAGCAGTTTTTGACTTTTTAGAAGGCGAAGAAAGAAAGAATTTAACTACTGTCCAGAAAGTCTATGAATTTTTAGTCAAGCAAGGTCTGACTCGTAGTGATGGAATCGTGGCTCTCGGAGGTGGTGTCGTTGGGGATCTGGCAGGCTTTGTAGCCTCTACCTATATGCGGGGCATTCACTTTGTTCAGATTCCGACTAGTTTGACTGCCCAGGTGGATTCTTCAATCGGTGGAAAGACGGGCGTCAATACTCCATTTGCTAAGAATATGGTGGGTACCTTTGCCCAACCAGACGGGGTTCTGATTGATCCACTTGTTCTTGAAACTCTCGGAAAAAGAGAGTTGATTGAAGGAATGGGTGAGGTTATCAAGTACGGCTTGATTGAGGATCCAGCACTTTGGGCTCTCTTGACGGAGCTAGATGGTTCTGTAGAGAGCATTCTGGAACATGCAGAGACTTTAATTGAACATTCTTGCCAGGTTAAGCGTAAGATGGTAGTTGAGGATGAGTTGGACAATGGTGTTCGCCTTTACCTCAATTTTGGCCATACTATTGGTCATGCTATTGAAGCAACGGCCGGTTATGGCAAGGTCATGCATGGAGAAGCTGTTGCCATGGGCATGGTGCAGATTTCCAAGGTAGCTGAGGAAAAAGGCCTTATGCCAGCTGGCATAACTCAGTCCATTACAGATATGTGTCAGAAATTTGGCTTGCCTGTTGATTATGAAAACTGGGATGTTGACAAGCTTTATCAGGCTTTGACTCATGACAAGAAAGCGCGTGGCAATACCTTGAAATTGGTCTTGGTACCAGAGCTCGGTTCAGCGACTATTCACCCAGTTTCTCTGGAAGAGATGAAAGACTACTTGGTAAAATAAGGAGAGTGTATGAGATATTTAACTGCAGGAGAATCACACGGCCCCCGTCTGACGGCTATCATTGAAGGAATTCCAGCTGGACTCCCTTTGACAGCAGAGGACATCAATGAGGATTTGAAACGTCGTCAGGGTGGATATGGCCGCGGTGGTCGTATGAAGATTGAGAGTGACCAGGTTGTCTTTACTTCGGGTGTTCGCCATGGGAAGACGACAGGGGCTCCTATTACCATGGATATCATCAATAAGGACCACCAAAAATGGCTGGACATCATGTCTGTGGAGGACATTGAAGACCGCCTTAAAAGCAAACGAAAAATCACCCATCCTCGTCCCGGTCACGCCGACTTGGTTGGGGGAATCAAGTACCGTTTTGACGATTTGAGAAATTCTTTGGAGCGTTCATCTGCCCGTGAAACCACCATGCGGGTGGCAGTTGGGGCAGTAGCCAAACGCCTCTTGGCTGAGCTGGATATAGAAATTGTCAACCATGTCGTAGTCTTTGGTGGCAAGGAAATCGATGTTCCTGAGAATCTCACGGTTGCTGAGATTAAGGAAAGAGCTGCCCAGTCAGAAGTTTCTATTGTCAACCAAGAAAGGGAACAGGAAATCAAGGATTATATTGACCAAATCAAGCGTGACGGTGATACCATCGGTGGGGTTGTGGAGACAGTCGTCGGAGGTGTTCCAGTTGGTCTTGGTTCCTATGTCCAATGGGACAGAAAATTGGATGCAAGATTGGCCCAAGCTGTTGTTTCTATCAATGCCTTTAAAGGGGTTGAATTTGGTCTTGGCTTTGAAGCTGGTTACCGCAAAGGTAGCCAAGTTATGGATGAAATTCTCTGGTCTAAAGAAGACGGCTATACTCGCCGTACCAATAATCTAGGTGGCTTTGAAGGTGGTATGACCAATGGGCAACCAATTGTTGTTCGTGGCGTCATGAAACCCATTCCTACTCTTTATAAACCTCTTATGAGTGTGGATATCGAAACCCACGAACCTTATAAGGCAACCGTGGAGAGAAGTGATCCGACCGCTCTTCCAGCAGCAGGTGTAGTCATGGAAGCCGTTGTTGCAACGGTTCTGGCACAAGAAATCCTTGAAAAATTCTCATCAGATAATCTAGAGGAATTAAAAGAAGCAGTAGCCAAACACCGAGACTATACAAAGAACTATTAAGGAGTTCCTATGGCAAAAACAGTCTATATCGCAGGTCTTGGTTTGATTGGAGCCTCCATGGCCCTAGGTATCAAACGCGATCATCCAGATTATGAAATTTTAGGTTATAATCGCAGTCAAGCTTCGAGAGATATCGCCTTGAAAGAAGGCATGATTGACCGTGCAACGGATGATTTTGCTAGTTTTGCTCCTCTTGCGGATATCATCATTCTCAGCTTGCCAATCAAACAAACCATTGCTTTCATTAAGGTATTGGCCAACTTGGACTTGAAAGAAGGAGTGATTATTTCTGATGCCGGTTCGACCAAGTCAGCTATTGTAGATGCGGCGGAACAGTATTTGGCTGGCAAGCCTATTCGCTTTGTCGGAGCTCATCCCATGGCTGGTAGTCACAAGACTGGGGCTGCTTCTGCAGATGTCAATCTCTTTGAAAATGCCTATTATATCTTTACACCTTCGAGCCTGACAAGTCCTGCCACACTTGAGGAAATGAAGGAACTGCTTTCAGGTCTTCATGCTCGTTTTATCGAAATTGATGCCAAGGAGCACGATCGAGTGACTTCTCAGATTAGCCATTTCCCTCATATTCTGGCTTCTAGTCTCATGGAGCAGACCGCGATCTATGCTCAAGAACATGAGATGGCAAGGCGCTTTGCGGCAGGTGGTTTTCGAGATATGACCCGAATTGCGGAAAGCGAGCCGGGTATGTGGACCTCCATTCTCTTGTCCAATCGTGAGACTATTCTAGACCGCATTGAGGATTTCAAGGAACGGTTGGATGAGGTTGGTCAAGCCATCAGCAAGGGAGATGAAGAGCAAATCTGGAACTTTTTCAACCAAGCGCGTGAGCAACGTCAGGCTATGGAAATCCATAAGCGTGGTGGCGTGGATAGCTCTTATGACCTCTATGTCGATGTTCCCGATGAAGAAGATGTCATCCTGAGGATTTTGGAATTGCTACGTGGAACTTCCTTGGTTAATATTCACATCAATGAGGAAAACCGTGAAGATATTCACGGGATTCTACAAATTTCATTTAAAAATGCTCAAGACTTGGAACGAGCCGAGCATCTCATAACAGAAAATACTGACTACACAGTCGTCATCAAATAAGGAGAAGAACATGTCAAAAATAAAACTTAAATCAATATTTGGTATTATCTTTATTTCTTTTATCCTACTTAGTGCTTGTGCTGATAAAAAAGACGTGAAAACTAATTCAGAAGCAAGTGTCGAGACAAAAAATGAACCATCCAAGAAAGAAACAAGTTCAGAGAAAACTAATTCAAAGTATGTAGACGATAGGATTATTAATGAGTTTATCAATAGCTATAATCAAAATTCTAATAGCCCATTAGAAAATATCAAAAAAGGAAACATAAAGATAAAATATTTCGCATCAAGCTACGGATACTACTTGGAACTTTTACATGCAAATGATACTGATAAAATCAATGTAACAATTAATCAGACAAATGAAAATAGTGAATCTGGTGTTGCGGGAATGAAAGAAGTATTTCATGACATTGTTAAATCGATTGAATCATCCTTATCTGATGATGAGATAAATAACTATTTTGATAATCTTATGTCAAATGAAATAAAAACAGGTTCTAATTTAGGAACTTTGAAGATAGAGTATATACCAGATAAGGAATTAAGCAATGGACATTCAAGAGGTCATATAAAAGTGATTGCACAATAATAAAGACCACAGAGTGATTAGTAATTTTAAAAGAAATAAATAAGGAGAAAATTATGTCAAATATTTACGATAGTGCAAATGAACTCAGTCGCGGTCTACGCGAATTACCAGAATACAAGGCTGTCAAAGCAGCTAAAGATGCTATTTCAGCAGATGCTGAGGCAAGCAAAATTTTTACAGAATACGTTGCTTTCCAAGAGGAAATTCAAAAACTAGCCCAGACAGGGCAAATGCCAGATGCTTCCTTCCAAGCTAAAATGGAAGGCTTTGGTAAGCAGATTCAGGGGAACAGCCTCTTGTCAGAATTCTTTACCAAGCAACAACAATTAGCCATTTACCTTTCTGACATTGAAAAAATTGTTTTCGAACCAGTTTCAGAATTGCTAAAATAAGAAAATAACAATCCTAAAGTCAGGAATTTTTAAGGAATTTCTGGCTTTTTATGATAAAATAGGTAAAAGTATTGCAAGTATGAGGTCTAGTATGAAACTAAAAACAAACATTCGCCACTTACACGGCAGTATCCGAGTTCCAGGTGACAAGTCTATTAGTCATCGTTCCATTATCTTTGGAAGTTTGGCTGAGGGTGAGACCAAGGTTTATGATATATTACGTGGCGAAGACGTCCTTTCGACCATGCAGGTTTTTCGTGACCTTGGTGTTGAAATTGAGGACAAAGATGGGGTTATTACCATTCAAGGTGTAGGCATGGATGGCTTAAAAGCGCCGCAAAATGCCCTTGATATGGGAAATTCTGGAACCTCGATTCGTCTGATTTCAGGTGTCCTTGCTGGTGCAGATTTTGAAGTAGAGATGTTCGGAGACGACAGTCTTTCCAAACGTCCTATGGACCGTGTGACTATTCCACTGAAAAAAATGGGCGTCAGCATTTCAGGGCAAACTGCACGAGACCTGCCTCCTTTGCGTTTGCAAGGGACGAAAAACCTAAGACCTATTCATTATGAGTTGCCAATTGCCTCTGCCCAAGTCAAGTCAGCCTTGATGTTTGCAGCCTTGCAGGCCCAGGGGGAGTCCGTTATTATCGAAAAAGAATGCACCCGTAATCATACTGAAGATATGTTGCAACAATTTGGTGGTTATTTAAGTGTGGACGGCAAGAAAATCACAGTCCAAGGGCCTCAAAAACTGACTGGACAAAAGGTGGTCGTACCAGGAGATATTTCCAGTGCAGCCTTTTGGCTAGTCGCAGGTTTGATTGTTCCAAATTCTCGTCTAGTGCTGAAGAATGTGGGTATTAACGAAACGCGTACAGGTATCATTGATGTCATTCATGCCATCGGTGGAAAATTAGAAGTTACTGAAATGGATCCAGTCGCTAAATCCGCTACCTTAATTGTCGAGTCTTCAGACTTGAAAGGAATAGAAATTAGTGGAGCCTTGATTCCACGCTTGATTGATGAATTGCCAGTTATCGCTCTACTTGCGACTCAAGCCCAAGGTGTAACAGTTATTAAGGATGCTGAGGAACTCAAGGTTAAGGAAACAGACCGTATTCAGGTTGTGGCAGACGCCTTGAATAGTATGGGAGCAGATATTACTCCTACGGCAGATGGGATGATTATCAAAGGGAAATCAGCCCTTCACGGTGCTAGAGTCAATACTTTTGGTGACCACCGTATCGGCATGATGACAGCCATCGCAGCCCTCTTGGTTGCAGATGGAGAGGTGGAGCTTGACCGTGCAGAAGCCATCAATACCAGCTATCCTAGCTTCTTTGATGATTTGGAGAGCTTGATTCATGGCTAAGGTATTACTAGGATTTATGGGGGCTGGCAAATCGACTATTGCAAGAGGCTTGGACCCAGATTATCTCGATATGGATGCTCTGATAGAGAAGCGCTTAGGCATGTCCATTGCGGAATTTTTCTCGGAAAAGGGAGAAGCGACCTTTCGACAGGTGGAGTCAGAGGTTTTAACAGACTTACTAAAAACGGACCGAGTTGTGTCAACTGGTGGAGGAGTGGTTGTTTCTCAGAGAAATCGTGACTTACTCAAGACTAATGCAGATAATATCTACCTGAAAGCTGATTTTGAAACCCTCTACCACCGTATCGCAGCTGATAAGGACAATCAGCGTCCGCTTTTTCTAAATAATAGCAAGGAAGAACTTGCAGCTATTTTCCAAGAAAGACAGGCTTGGTATGAGGAAGTGGCTAGTCGGATTTTGGATGTGACCAAGCTAAGCCCAGAGGAAATTATAGAGGAACTAAGATGAAAATTGCTTATCTAGGTCCTAAGGGATCATTTTCACACCACGTTGTACAGACAGCTTTTCCTCAGGAGGAATTGCAGGCCTTTGCCAATATTACAGATGTCATCAAGGCCTATGAGCAAGGCTTGGTGGACTATTCTGTGGTGCCAGTTGAAAATTCTATCGAGGGTAGTGTTCATGAAACCTTGGACTATCTTTTTCATCAGGCTCGCATCCAAGCAGTCGCAGAAATCGTTCAACCCATTCATCAGCAGTTGATGGTGGTTCCAGGTCATACTAAGATTGAAAAGATTTTTTCACATCCTCAGGCTTTGGCTCAAGGAAAGAAATTCATCGATGAACAATATCCAGAGGCTCAAATCGAGGTAACAGCTAGTACAGCTTATGCGGCCTGTTTTATTTCCGAACATCCAGACCAGCCTTATGCAGCCATTGCTCCTAGAAGTTCTGCTGAAGAATATGGTTTAGAACTGATTGCTGAGGATATTCAGGAAATGGAAGCCAATTTCACACGTTTCTGGGTTTTGGGAGCTGAAATGCCTTTTATTCCCTTGAAATCACAAACTGAGAAAATGAGTTTGGCCTTGACCTTACCGGACAATCTTCCAGGTGCCCTTTATAAGGCCCTGTCGACCTTTGCTTGGAGAGGAATTGACCTGACAAAAATTGAAAGTCGTCCACTCAAGACAGCACTGGGCGAATACTTTTTCATTATTGATGTGGACTATGCTGATAAGGACTTGGTCCACTTTGCCCAAAAAGAACTAGAAGCGATTGGAATCCAGTATAAAGTTCTGGGTGCCTATCCTATTTATCCAATATCAGACCATGGAAAGGAGAGAAGATGAGTAAAGAAAATCCCTTAAGCCATCACGAGCAGTTGCGTTATGACTATCTCTTTAAGAATATTCATTACCTTAATGAGCGAGAGAAAAAAGAGTTTGCTTACCTGCAAGGTAAGTTAAATGTGGCTAGTGGTAGTGAAGTTTCTCCAGAAATTCATAATGAAAATCATGATATGGAAGAGTCTTTCATGGAACAAATCAATCAGTCTCCTCTTCCATCCTATGGTAACCGTAGTCGTGCAAAAAAATACCAGAAAAGCCATTCTCTTCCAAAGGTTAAGTCCAAAAAACGTAAGATTCGTTGGGGGCGCATTTTTGCAGGATTGCTTGCTCTTCTAGCCTGTGTTGGTTTTGGTATGATTTTTATGTTCCTAAAAGGTTATTCAAATGCGGATCCAACCAAACCTGCCAATGCTAAGGCAGCTCAAGTAGAAGTTTTTCATGGTCAAGATACCAAGGATGGGGTCAATATTTTGATTATGGGGACGGATGGACGGATTGGCCAAAACAGTGCTGAGACGAGAACGGACTCGATTATGGTTCTAAACGTTGGTGGCTCAGATAAGAAAATTAAGCTGGTCAGTTTTATGCGTGACAATTTGGTTTATATAGACGGTTATAGCCAAGTCATTAACGGTAGAAAGCAGTCTGATAATAAGTTAAATGTGGCCTATGAACTAGGGGAACAAGAAGGCCAAAAAGGGGCTGAAATGGTTCGAAAAGTCCTAAAAGACAATTTTGACTTGGATATTAAATACTACGCCTTGGTAGACTTCCAGGCCTTCGCAACCGCTATTGACACTCTATTCCCTGATGGCGTGACGATTGATGCAAAATTCTCAACCTTAGAAGGTCAACCTTTAACCGAAGCTACGGTGGGAGATGATTTACATGCTACAGAAACAGAGTCTCCAACCCAGACGATTAAAGTCGGGAAGCAGCAGATGAACGGTTCAACCTTGCTCAATTATGCACGCTTCCGTGATGATGATGAAGGTGATTATGGTCGTACCAAGAGACAACAGCAAGTTTTGACAGCTGTTCTACAACAACTCAAGGATCCAACTAAACTCTTTACTGGATCAGAAGCACTAGGTAAGGTCTTTGGCATGACCTCTACGAATGTTCCCTATAGTTTCTTATTGACCAATGGTTTATCCTTCCTAGATGGAGCGCAAAATGGCATTGAGAGATTAACAGTTCCAGAACTAGGTGATTGGGTAGATGCCTATGATGTCTATGGAGGACAGGCACTCTTAGTAGACCAAAATAAATATCAAACCAAGCTCTCTCAAATGGGAATGAGATAAGTTAAGACAGAAAAATCAAAGTTTGAAGGCTATTTATCCAGCAGTCAGGCTTTGATTTTTTACAGTCTGCAATAGATTTTCATCCCTTATTTGTGGTATAATGGAACGATACGATAGAAAGAATAATGAACAATATGACTGATTTAAAAGCAATTCAGGCTCGAAGTCTGGAGATGGCTGAATATTTTGTGGCTTTTTGCAAGGAACATGATTTGCTTTGTTATCTCTGTGGAGGAGGTGCTATTGGCGCCCTTCGAAACAAGGGGTTTATTCCTTGGGACGACGACCTAGACTTTTTTATGCCCCGTAAGGACTATGAAAAATTAGCAGAATTATGGCCTCGTTATGCAGATGAGCGTTATTTCTTGTCAAAGAGTAATAAGGATTTTGTCGACCGCAATCTTTTTATTACCATTCGTGACAAGGAAACTACCTGTATCAAACCTTATCAGCAGGATTTGGATTTGCCACATGGTCTGGCCTTGGATGTTTTACCTTTGGATTATTATCCTAAAAATCCAGCTGAGCGGAAAAAGCAGGTTCACTGGGCCTTGATTTATTCTCTTTTTTGTGCGCAAACTATTCCAGAAAAACATGGCGCACTTATGAAGTGGGGAAGTCGCATTTTACTCGGTTTGACGCCGAAATCTCTTCGTTATCGCATTTGGAAAAAAGCTGAAAAAGAAATGACCAAGTACAGTCTAGCTGAGAGCGATGGAATCACGGAATTATGCTCGGGTCCTGGTTACATGAGAAATAAGTACCTAATCGAATCTTTTGAAGATAATCTCTTCTTGCCATTTGAAGAGACAGAGATGCCTATTCCAGTCGGCTATGATGCTTATCTCAGCACTGCTTTTGGGGATTATATGACACCTCCACCAGCAGACAAGCAAGTACCACATCATGATGCTGTCATCGCTGATATGGATAAGTCTTATACAGAATACAAGGGAGAATATGGTGGCTAAGAAAAAAATCTTATTTTTTATGTGGTCTTTTTCTCTCGGAGGTGGAGCAGAGAAGATTTTATCTACCATTGTTTCAAATCTGGATCCAGAAAAGTATGATATTGATATTCTTGAAATGGAGCATTTTGACAAGGGATATGAATCTGTTCCGAAACATGTACGAATTTTAAAATCTCTTCAGGATTATCGCCAAGCCAGATGGTTACGAGCTCTTTTGTGGAGAATGAGAATTTATTTTCCAAGGCTGACTCGGCGTTTGCTTGTGAAAGATGACTATGATGTTGAAGTTTCCTTTACCATTATGAATCCACCGCTTTTGTTTTCTAAAAGAAAAGAAGTCAAGAAGATATCTTGGATTCATGGAAGTATTGAAGAATTTCTTAAGGATAGCTCAAAAAGGGAATCACATAAACGCCAGTTAGATACTGCGGATATCATTGTAGGAATTTCAAGAAAGACCAGTCATTCTATCAAGGAAGTCTACCCAGATTATGCTTCAAAATTACAGACGGTTTACAATGGTTATGATTTTAAGACTATTCTAGAAAAATCTCAAGAGAAGGTCGATATCGAGATTGAACCTCAAAGTATCTGTACCATTGGACGGATTGAGGAAAATAAGGGTTCTGACCGTGTGGTGGAAGTGATACGACTATTACACCAAAAAGGAAAAAACTACCACCTTTACTTCATAGGTACAGGTGATATGGAAGAGGAACTGAAAAAACGGGTCAAAGAATATGAACTTGAGGACTATGTTCATTTCCTTGGTTATCAAAAAAATCCTTATCAGTATTTATCTCAGACGAAAGTTCTCTTGTCTATGTCTAAGCAAGAAGGGTTTCCTGGAGTGTATGTTGAGGCCTTGAGTCTGGGACTTCCTTTTGTCTCTACGGATGTTGGAGGGGCTGAGGAATTATCCCAAGAAGGTCGATTTGGACAAATCATTGAGAGCAATCAAGAGGCAGCTCGGGCAATTACGAACTACATGACTTCTGCCTCAAACTTCGATGTCAATGAGGCTAGCCAATTCATTCAACAATTTACAATTGCCAAACAAATCGAACAAGTAGAAAAACTATTAGAGGAGTAGCATGGAAACTGCATTAATTAGTGTGATTGTGCCAGTCTATAATGTGGCGCAGTACCTAGAAAAATCGATAGCTTCCATTCAGAAGCAGACCCATCAAAATCTGGAAATTATTCTTGTCGATGATGGAGCAACAGATGAAAGTGGTCGCTTGTGTGATTTAATCGCTGAACAAGATGATAGGGTGTCAGTGCTTCATAAAAAGAATGAAGGCTTGTCACAAGCGCGAAACGATGGAATGAAGCAGGCTCATGGAGATTATCTGATTTTTATTGACTCAGATGATTATATCCATCCGGAAATGATTCAGAGTTTATATGAGCAATTAATTCAAGAAGATGCGGATGTTTCGAGCTGTGGTGTCATGAATGTCTATGCTAATGATGAAAGCCCACAGTCAGCTAATCAGGATGATTATTTTGTCTGTGATTCTCAAACATTTCTAAAGGAATACCTCATAGGTGAAAAAATACCTGGAACGATCTGCAATAAGCTAATCAAGAGAGAGATTGCAACGGTCCTATCCTTTCCCAAGGGATTGATTTACGAAGACGCTTATTATCATTTTGATTTAATCAAGTTAGCTAAGAAGTACGTTGTTAATACCAAACCCTATTACTACTATTTCCATAGAGGGGATAGCATTACGACCAAACCCTATGCAGAGAAGGATTTAGCCTATATTGATATCTACCAAAAGTTTTACAATGAAGTTGTGAAAAACTATCCTGACTTGAAAGAGGTTGCTTTTTTCAGATTGGCCTATGCCCACTTCTTTATTCTGGATAAGATGTTGCTAGATGATCAGTATAAACAATTTGAAGCCTATTCTCAGATTCATCGTTTTTTAAAAGGCCATGCCTTTGCTATTGCTAGGAATCCAATTTTCCGTAAGGGGAGAAGAATTAGTGTTTTGGCTCTATTCATAAATATTTCCTTATACCGATTCTTATTACTAAAAAATATTGAAAAATCTAAAAAATTACATTAGAACGGGGGTGAGCAAGTGATTGATGGAAAACGATTATTATTTAGTTTGACCATAGTCAGTTATGCCTTGACGCTAGTAAGTGGAATTGTGTATCTGTTTAATAATAACAATGTTAGCTTGCTTTCTACTTTATTGTTCTTACTGGTTAGTAGCTTAATTGCTTGTTGGAATGATATCAAGTATTACTTAATCCATTTTATTTTCTTTTTAACTATTTTTGTATTTCTGGTATCAAGGCCGACCATTGATTATTTTAGGGATGGTGCTTTAGATACCTATCATCCCATAGCCTATCGCTTTGCTTTTATAGTCGTCATGGTTTCGATATTGGGATTGACCACAGGAGGACTTCTAGCTCGCTATTTTATAGCTAGAAAGAAAATACAAGTACCCAAGATAAGAAGTTCTCTAAAAGATGTTTACATCAAGCGGTTGCGCTTTGTATCGCTAGGAGTTTTTCTTCTAACCTATCCTTTCTATTTCATTCGGTTATTTGAACGGCTCCTGTATCGCTTGCAGACTTCCTACTATGCCTACTATGCAAACTTTGAAAGTAAACTGCCTTATTTTACCTATATCTTATCAACATTTACGGTCTATGCAATGTGTATGTATTTGGCAACCAAGCCAAAGAAATTGCAGGCAACAGCAGTGCTTGTCTCCTTTATTGCAGCTAATACTATTCATTTGGCAATCGGGACACGCAATCCCTTTATTTTAAGTATTTTATTTGCTTTCGTTTATTACTTTATGCGGGAGCAAACAGAAAAGGGAAAATGGATTGGATTTAAAGAAAAGTTAGCGATTTTTGTAGGTTCTCCTATTCTCATGTTAGCGATGGGAATACTCAATTATGTACGGGATAATGTCCAGGTTTCCCATACAGGTTTCTGGGATATCCTGCTTGACTTTATCTATAAACAAGGAACCAGTTTTGGTGTTTTGGCTAGAGGCTTTCTATTTAACAGTAGCCTCCCTTACCGAGATTTACGCAATTTTACTTTTGGTCCTGTTATTGATTATTTTGCAAGGGGAAGTTTAGGGGCCATTTTCGGAGGAAAAGCCTTTGAACATACAACCAATAGTGTGGAACTAGCTATTGATAGCAATAGTTATGCCCACAATCTATCCTATCTTGTCTTGAACAAGGAATACTTGAAAGGACATGGTATCGGAAGTAGCTATATTATGGAGTTGTATACCGACTATGGTATGATAGGAGTCTTTCTACTTAGTCTCTTGCTAGGTATGTTATTCATAGCCATGCTGCAAGTAGCCTATCGTTCAAGAACAATCCTATTTGCCTTGTCCCTACTCATCTTGAATAATCTATTCTTTATGCCAAGAAGTAGCTTTTCAGAAAGTTTCTTCAATTTATTTACAATGCAATTCTGGGGAATTGTTCTTGTGATTATATTTGTAGCGAAAATGCTTACAAAAGAGAACCAGTATCTACTAAACAAAGGAGAAAAAAATCATGTTTGAACATTATTCAGTAGCTGATTTGTTTGCAAATCTTTATAAAAAACGAAAAGCAAATATTCTAGCTCTCATCGCTTTATTTGCTCTCATTGCTGTACCATTTACAATTAAAGCAGTTAAGAATAAAAATACTGTCAAAGATACAACAAGTTATTCAACTTATATCAGCTATAAAATCACACCTCCAGAAGATTCAGCTAAAACAATTTTGAATCATCAAATTGGTGGTTATAGTGATTTCTACGGGAAATTGATTGATGGGAATTTGAATGGAGCTTATCTTTTCAATGATGTAGAGCCTAGTGAGTTGAAAAAAATTGCCAGTGAATTGGATACGACAGAGACAACCTTGAAAAATTCTACAAGTGACTATTGGTGGAAAAAATTGACTGTCTACTATATGATTGACGATGCAGGGGTTGGTGTGAAAATTTTGACACCAAGTAAAGATGCCAATGACTTGTTAGAGAAAAAGATTGATGCATTGGTTGATAAATTTAAAAATACCTATGCAAACGTGAAAATTGAAAAATTGGAAACCATCAATTCTAAAGAATTGAACGCAAACGGTGAGACAGCGCTTGGATTAAACGTCAAGAATCTGATCCTTCGTCTAGCTGTTATTGGAGTAGTTTGTGTGATTTTGGTTGTGATGGGAAATGTATTGGTTTATCTCTTTAACCCAACAATCAATAGAGCAGGTGATTTTTCTCAATATCAAATTGATTTTGTAACAGAGATTACAACAATTGCTAATCTAGCAGATATTCTATCATACAAAAATGCTGGACAAGAATTGACTATCGTTAGCTCAAATAAAGCTATTCTAGATAAATTAAAACAAAATCAAGAGACTTTAAAAGGAATGCATTTTGTAGATTTACAAGATGTACCATCTCTTTTAGAAAGAGATACAGTCCTTCTTGTTGAAGAGTACGGAGTAACTCGTTATAAGAAATTTGAACAAAGTCTTCAAATTCTTCGAAACTTAAATCGTTCTATCCTTGGTGTAGCAACCTTTAAACTATAAGCTTTCTGATGTATTAGGTCTTCAAAGTTGGCTAAGAGCTGATTTTGAAGGCTTTTTCTATTTGTTTGCAGAAATTTTCTTTTATACTCAATGAAAATCAAAAAGCAAACTAGGAAGCTAGCCGCAGGTTGCTCAAAGCACCGCTTTGAGGTTGTAGATAAAGCTGACGTGGTTTGAAGAGATTTTCGAAGAGTATTAGAGTCTTCTACAGAAGTTACCCTAGGGAAAATCTATCCCGACAGAGGAGCCTTCTTTTGATAAAATCGTAAAAATCTAGTATAATAGATAGAACTGAAAGTATGAGGTTACTAGCAATGAAAATGAAACAAATTAGTGATACAACTTTAAAAATCACGATGTCTTTAGAGGATTTGATGGATCGAGGGATGGAGATTGCTGACTTTCTTGTTCCTCAAGAAAAAACAGAAGAGTTCTTTTATGCTATCTTGGATGAGTTAGAGATGCCTGAAAGCTTTTTGGATACAGGTATGTTGAGCTTCCGTGTGACTCCAAAACCTGATAAGGTTGATGTTTTTGTAACCAAATCAAAGATTGACCAAAATCTAGATTTTGAAGACTTATCGGATTTGCCAGACATGGAAGAATTGGCTCAAATGTCGCCAGATGAATTTATCAAAACCTTGGAAAAAAGTATCGCAGACAAAACAAAGGATGATATCGAAGCCATTCAATCTCTAGAGCAAGTCGAAGCCAAGGAAGAAGAGCAGGAGCAGGCTGAACAAGAAGCTGAGAGCAAGAAAGAACCTTATATCTACTATATCCTTTCTTTTGCTAAGTTGGCTGACTTGGTGTCTTTTGCTAAGACAGTGACTTTTGAGATGGAAACTTCTGAACTCTACAAAATGAACGAGCGCTATTATTTGACCATTTTAGTGGATATTGAAAATCATCCAAGTCCATATCCAGCTTGGCTGTTGGCTCGTATGCGCGAGTTTGCGGACGATAGTGACATCAGTCGCTCAGTCTTGCAGGAGTATGGTCAAGTCTTAATGAATCACGATGCAGTACTTAATCTGCAAAAGATTGGATAATCCTTTCTGGAAAGTTATTTTCAGATTTTAAGGAGAGCGAATCGTCTGATTCGTTTTTTCTTTTCTAGACTGAAATAGTGATTTACTATAATAGGAATTTTCATAAAATTCTGTTATAATGGCTATAATAGAAAATTTCGAGGAGACAAACATGACAGTTAAAATTGCTTTACTAGGATTTGGTACCGTTGCAAGTGGCGTGCCTTTCCTCCTAAAGGAAAATGGAGAAAAAATCAATCAATCAGCACATTCAGAGATTGAAGTTGCTAAGGTATTGGTCAAGGATGAAGATGAAAAGAATCGCTTGCTTGCAGCAGGGAATGATTTTAACTTTGTAACCAATGTGGATGATATTTTATCAGACCAAGATATTACCATTGTAGTGGAATTGATGGGGCGTATCGAACCTGCTAAAACCTTTATCACTCGTGCCTTGGAGGCTGGCAAACACGTTGTTACTGCTAACAAGGACCTTTTGGCTGTCCATGGTGCAGAATTGTTAGAAATCGCTAAAGCTAATAAGGTAGCACTTTACTACGAAGCAGCAGTAGCTGGTGGGATTCCAATTCTTCGTACTTTAGCAAATTCCTTGGCTTCTGATAAAATCACGCGCGTTCTTGGAGTCGTTAACGGAACTTCCAACTTCATGATGACCAAGATGGTGGAAGAAGGCTGGTCTTACGATGATGCTCTTGCGGAAGCGCAACGTCTAGGATTTGCAGAAAGCGACCCGACAAATGATGTGGATGGGATCGATGCAGCCTACAAGATGGTGATTTTGAGCCAATTTGCCTTTGGTATGAAGGTTGCCTTTGACGACGTAGCCCACAAGGGAATTCGTAACATCACACCAGAAGATGTAGCTGTAGCTCAAGAGCTTGGTTATGTAGTGAAATTGGTTGGTTCTATCGAGGAAACTCCTTCAGGTATTGCTGCGGAAGTGACTCCAACCTTCCTACCTAAATCACACCCACTTGCTAGTGTGAATGGCGTAATGAACGCTGTCTTTGTAGAATCTATTGGTATCGGTGAGTCTATGTACTATGGACCAGGTGCTGGTCAAAAACCAACTGCAACAAGTGTTGTGGCGGATATTGTCCGTATCGTTCGTCGTTTGAATGATGGAACAATTGGAAAAGATTTCAACGAATACAGCCGTGACTTGGTCTTGGCAAATCCTGAAGATGTTAAAGCAAATTACTACTTCTCAATCTTGGCACCAGACTCAAAAGGTCAGGTCTTGAAACTTGCTGAAATCTTCAACGCTCAAGATATTTCCTTCAAGCAAATCCTACAAGATGGCAAAGAAGGTGACAAGGCGCGTGTTGTGATCATCACACACAAGATTAATAAAGCCCAGCTTGAAAATGTCTCAGCTGAATTGAAGAAGGTTTCAGAATTCGACCTCTTGAATACCTTCAAGGTGCTAGGAGAATAAGATGAAGATTATTGTACCTGCAACCAGTGCCAATATCGGGCCAGGTTTTGACTCGGTCGGTGTAGCTGTAACTAAGTATCTTCAAATTGAGGTCTGTGAAGAACGAGAAGAGTGGCTGATTGAACACCAGATAGGCAAATGGATACCACATGACGAGCGTAATCTCTTGCTCAAAATTGCTTTGCAAATTGTACCAGACTTGCAACCAAGACGCTTGAAAATGACCAGTGATGTTCCCTTGGCGCGTGGTTTGGGTTCTTCTAGCTCGGTTATCGTTGCTGGGATTGAACTAGCCAACCAATTGGGGCAACTCAACTTGTCAGACCATGAAAAATTGCAGTTAGCGACTAAGATTGAAGGCCATCCTGACAATGTGGCTCCAGCCATTTATGGTAATCTCGTTATTGCAAGCTCTGTTGATGGACAAGTTTCTGCTATCGTAGCAGACTTCCCAGAGTGTGATTTCTTAGCCTACATTCCAAACTATGAATTGCGTACTCGAGACAGCCGTGGCGTCTTGCCTAAGAAATTGTCTTACAAGGAAGCTGTTGCAGCTAGTTCTATCGCCAATGTGGCGGTTGCGGCCTTGTTGGCAGGAGACATGGTGACAGCTGGCCAAGCAATCGAGGGAGACCTCTTCCATGAACGCTATCGTCAGGACTTGGTGAGAGAATTTGCGACGATTAAGCAAGTAGCCAAAGACAATGGTGCCTATGCAACCTACCTCTCTGGTGCTGGGCCGACAGTTATGGTTTTGGCTTCTCACGACAAGATGCCAGCGATTAAGGCAGAATTGGAAAAGCAACCCTTCAAAGGAAAACTTCATGACTTGAAAGTTGATACCCAAGGTGTCCGTGTCGAAGCAAAATAAAGAATAGATGATAGGATGGGGAAACTCTTGACCAGAGGGCTTCCTATCCTTTTTTTGAAAAGAAGTTTATACTCAATGAAAATCAAAGAACAAACTAGGAAGCTAGCCGCAGGCTGCTCAAAATACTGTTTTGAGGTTGCAGATGGAAGCTGACGTGGTTTGAAGAGATTTTCGAAGAGTATTAGTTAAAAACTTGATAAAGGAGAAATAAAGATGGCAGAAATTTATCTAGCAGGCGGTTGTTTTTGGGGCCTAGAGGAATATTTTTCACGCATTTCTGGAGTGCTAGCAACCAGTGTTGGCTACGCTAATGGACAAGTAGAAACGACTAATTATAAGTTGCTCAAGGAAACAGACCATGCAGAAACGGTTCAAGTGATTTACGATGAGAAGGAAGTGTCACTCAGAGAGATTTTACTTTATTATTTTCGTGTCATCGACCCTTTATCCATCAATCAACAAGGGAATGATCGTGGTCGCCAATATCGAACTGGGATTTATTACCAGGACGAAGCAGACTTGCCATCTATCTACACAGTGGTGCAGGAGCAGGAGCGCATGCTTGGTCGAAAGATTGCAGTGGAAGTGGAGAAACTACGTCATTACATTCTGGCTGAAGACTACCATCAAGACTATCTTAAGAAAAATCCTTCAGGTTACTGTCATATCGATGTGACCGATGCTGAGAAGCCATTGATTGATGCAGCAAACTATGAAAAGCCTAGCCAAGAAGTGTTAAAGAAAAGCTTATCAGAAGAGGCTTATCGTGTCACCCAAGAAGCTGCTACAGAGGCTCCATTTACCAATGCCTATGACCAAACCTTTGAAGAAGGGATTTATGTAGACATCACGACAGGTGAGCCACTTTTTTTGCCAAGGATAAGTTTGCCTCAGGTTGTGGTTGGCCAAGTTTTAGCCGTCCAATTTCCAAAGAGTTGATTCACTATTACAAGGATCTCAGCCATGGAATGGAGCGAATCGAGGTTCGTTCTCGGTCAGGCAATGCTCATTTGGGTCATGTTTTCACAGATGGACCTCGGGAGTTGGGTGGACTTCGTTACTGTATTAATTCTGCATCCTTGCGTTTTGTATCCAAGGATGAGATGGAAGAGGAAGGATATGGCTATCTACTGCCTTACTTAAACAAATAAAACAGAGAGGGTGGGCGCTTCCCACTTTCTTCATTTCCAGAATAAGAATAGAAGGGATTTATGAAACACCTATTATCTTACTTCAAACCCTATATCAAGGAATCAATTTTAGCACCCTTGTTCAAGTTACTAGAAGCTGTGTTTGAGCTCTTGGTTCCCATGGTGATTGCTGGGATTGTTGACCAATCCTTGCCCCAGAAAAATCAAGGTCATCTCTGGATGCAGATTGGTTTGCTCCTTATCTTTGCAGTAATTGGTGTTGTAGCGGCCTTAATAGCCCAGTTCTACTCAGCTAAGGCTGCGGTTGGATTTGCCAAAGGACTGACAAACGACCTCTATCGTCATATTCTTTCATTGCCAAAGGATAGCAGGGACCGTCTGACCACTTCTAGCTTGGTCACTCGCTTGACTTCGGATACCTACCAGATTCAGACTGGTATCAATCAATTCCTGCGTCTCTTTTTGCGAGCGCCTATTATCGTTTTTGGGGCCATTTTTATGGCCTATCGCATCTCAGCTGAGCTGACTTTCTGGTTCTTGGTCATGGTTGTGATTTTGACTATCGTCATTGTAGGGCTATCTCGACTGGTCAATCCTCTCTACAGTAGTCTCAGAAAGAAAACGGACCAACTGGTTCAGGAAACGCGCCAGCAAATACAAGGTATGCGGGTTATTCGTGCTTTTGGTCAAGAAAAACGAGAGTTACAAATTTTTCAAACCCTTAACCAAGTCTATGCTAGATTACAAGAAAAGACAGGTTTCTGGTCTAGTTTATTAACACCTCTGACCTATCTGATTGTTAATGGAACCCTCCTTATTATTATCTTGCAAGGCTATATTTCTATTCAAGGAGGATTGCTAAGTCAAGGTGCTCTCATTGCCCTTATCAACTATCTCTTACAGATTTTGGTGGAATTGGTCAAGCTAGCCATGCTGATAAATTCTCTCAATCAGTCCTACATCTCAGCTAAGCGAATCGAGGAAGTTTTTGCTGAGGATCCAGAAGATATTCATTCCGAGTTAGAACAAAAGCAAGCTACCAGTGATCAGGTTTTACAAGTTCAAGAACTGACCTTTACCTATCCTGATGCGGCCCAGCCTTCTCTGAGAGACATTTCCTTTGATATGCAGCAAGGGCAAATCCTTGGTATCATTGGGGGAACAGGTTCTGGTAAATCAAGCTTAGTACAACTCATCCTTGGACTTTATCCAGCAGACAAGGGGAGCATTTACCCTTATCGAGATGGATCTAGTCCTCGTAATTTGGAGCAGTGGCGGTCTTGGATTTCCTATGTGCCCCAAAAAGTCGAACTCTTTAAAGGAACCATTCGTTCCAACTTGACTCTAGGTTTAGATCAAGAAGTAACTGACCAAGAACTCTGGCAGGCCTTGGAGATTGCGCAAGCTAAGGACTTTGTCAGTGAAAAGAAAGGACTCTTGGATGCCCTAGTTGAGGCAGGAGGTCGAAATTTTTCAGGTGGACAAAAACAAAGGCTGTCTATCGCTCGAGCAGTCTTGCGCCAGACTCCGTTTCTCATCCTAGATGATGCAACCTCGGCGTTGGATACCATTACGGAGTCCAAACTCTTGAAAGCTATCCGAGAAAATTTGCCAAATACGAGCTTAATTTTGATTTCTCAACGAACCTCGACTTTACAGATGGCTGACCAGATTCTCCTCTTGGAAAAAGGTGAGCGCCTAGCTATCGGCAAGCACGAGGATTTGATGAAGACCAGTCAAGTCTATCGTGAAATCAATGCTTCTCAACATGGAAAGGAGGACTAGTATGAGACGACAAACTGCAAACCAGACGCTCAAACGTTTGGCCAAAGATTTAGCCAGCCATCCCTTCCTCCTTTTCCTAGCTTTTCTAGGAACTATTGCTCAAGTTGGCTTATCGATCTATCTACCTATTCTGATTGGGCAGGTCATCGACCAAGTTCTAGTGACTGGCTCTTCACCAGTTTTTTGGCAGATTTTCATTCAAATGGTCTTGGTAGTCATAGGAAATACGCTTGTGCAGTGGGCCAATCCTCTTCTTTATAATCGCCTAATCTTCTCTTATACCAGAGACTTGCGAGAGCGAATCATCCATAAGCTCCACCGTTTACCGATTGCTTTTGTGGATCGGCAAGGCAGTGGAGAAATGGTCAGTCGTGTAACCACGGACATCGAACAGTTGGCAGCTGGCTTGACCATGATTTTTAACCAATTTTTCATTGGTGTCTTGATGATTTTTGTTAGTATTCTAGCCATGCTTCAGATTCATCTCCTCATGACTCTCTTAGTCTTGCTGTTGACGCCACTGTCTATGGTAATTTCACGCTTTATTGCCAAGAGATCCTATCATCTCTTCCAGAAGCAAACAGAGACGAGGGGGATTCAGACACAATTAATTGAAGAATCGTTGAGCCAGCAGACCATTATCCAGTCCTTTAATGCTCAGGAAGAGTTTATCCAAAGGCTGCACGAGGCTAATGCCAATTATGCAGGTTATTCTCAGTCAGCTATCTTTTATTCTTCAACAGTTAATCCTTCGACTCGCTTTGTAAATGCGCTCATTTATGCCCTTCTAGCTGGAGTAGGAGCTTATCGTATCATTATGGGGTCCACCTTGACCATTGGGCGTTTAGTGACTTTTTTGAACTATGTCCAACAGTACACTAAGCCTTTTAACGATATTTCTTCAGTTCTAGCCGAATTGCAAAGTGCTCTGGCTTGTGCAGAGCGCGTCTATGCTGTCTTAGAAAGCTCTGAGGTGGCTGAAACAGGTAAGGAAGTCTTGACCAGTGACCAGGTTAATGGAGCTATTTCCTTTAAACATGTCTCTTTTGGTTACCATCCTGAAAAGATTTTGATTAAGGATTTATCTATTGATATTCCAGCTGGTAGCAAGGTGGCTATTGTTGGTCCGACAGGTGCTGGAAAATCAACCCTTATCAATCTCCTCATGCGGTTTTATCCCATTAACTCGGGAGATATCTTGCTGGATGGGAAATCAATTTATGACTATACCCGGACATCATTGAGACAACAGTTTGGCATGGTGCTCCAAGAAACCTGGCTCAAGCAAGGAACCATTCATGACAATATTGCCTTTGGCAATCCTGAAGCTAGTCGGGAGCATGTGATTGCTGCTGCCAAAGCAGCCAATGCAGACTTTTTCATCCAACAGTTACCACAGGGATACGATACCAAGTTGGAAAATGCTGGAGAATCTCTCTCTGTCGGTCAAGCCCAGCTCTTGACCATTGCCCGAGTCTTTCTGGATATTCCAAAGATTCTCATCTTAGACGAGGCGACTTCTTCCATTGATACGCGGACAGAAGTGCTGGTACAGGATGCCTTTGCAAAACTCATGAAGGGGCGAACAAGCTTTATCATCGCACACCGCTTGTCAACTATTCAGGATGCGAATTTGATTCTTGTCTTGGTGGATGGTGACATCGTGGAGCATGGCAATCATAATGATCTCATGGCTAGAAAGGGTAAGTATTACCAAATGCAAAAAGCTGCAGCTCTTAGATCTGAATAGTTATTTCTAATTTCGAACTCCTATAGACAAAAAAAGTTGCCTTCGGGTGACTTTTTTGTTACAATAGCTAGAAAAAATCATGGCCTTAGAAGGAGAAAAACAATGAAAGTCTATCAGCATGTAAATATCGTGACTTGTGACAAAGATTTCCATGTTTATCTAGATGGAATCTTAGCCGTTAAGGATTCTCAAATCGTCTATGTTGGTCAAGAGAAGTCAGAGATTTTAGAGCAAGCTGAGCAGATTATAGACTATCAGGGAGCCTGGATTATGCCTGGTTTGGTCAATTGTCACACCCATTCTGCTATGACAGGTTTGAGAGGGATTCGAGATGATAGCAATCTCCATGAATGGCTCAATGACTATATCTGGCCAGCAGAAGCTGAGTTTACACCCGACATGACTACCAAGGCAGTTAAAGAAGCTCTGACAGAGATGCTCCAGTCAGGAACAACAACCTTTAATGATATGTATAATCCCAATGGTGTGGATATTGAGCGGATTTATCAGACAGTGAAAGATTCCAAGATGCGTTGTTATTTCTCGCCGACCCTCTTTTCTTCAGGGGCAGAAACAACTGCTGAGACCATTGCAAGAACTCGAGCAATTATTGAGGAAATTTTAGGATATGAAAATCCAAATTTCAAGGTTATGGTAGCACCACATTCTCCTTACAGCTGTAGTAGAGACTTGCTGGCAGAAAGCTTAGATATGGCAAAAGAGTTGAATATTCCTATCCATATCCATGTTGCGGAGACCAAGGAGGAGTCAGGAATTCTCCTGAAACGATACGGCAAACGTCCTCTAGCCTTTTTAGAAGAACTGGGTTACTTAAATCATCCATCTGTCTTTGCTCACGGGGTCGAATTAAACGAGAGAGAAATTGAACGTTTGGCAACTTCTCAAGTGGCTATCGCTCACAATCCTATCAGTAACCTCAAACTGGCCTCAGGAATCGCTCCAATCATCCAACTCCAAAAAGCGGGAGTGGCTGTGGGAATTGCGACAGATTCAGTTGCTTCCAACAACAACCTTGATATGTTTGAGGAAGGACGAACAGCAGCTCTCTTACAGAAAATGAAGAGTGGAGATGCCAGCCAATTTCCTATCGAAACAGCTCTCAAGGCACTGACAATCGAAGGGGCTAAGGTTCTAGGAATGGAAAATCAGATAGGAAGTCTAGAAGTCGGCAAGCAAGCAGATTTTCTCGTTATTCAACCACAAGGAAAAATTCATCTCCAACCTCAGGAAAATATGCTTTCTCATCTCATCTATGCTGTTAAATCCAGTGATGTTGATGATGTTTATATCGCTGGAGAACAGGTTGTTAAGCAAGGCCAAGTACTAACAGTAGAACTTTAAAAGAAAAATCACGAAAAATTTTAAAAAAAGTTTGCAAAAATCTTGCATTCTTTTTTTTACTATGCTATACTTATATACGGTTTGAAAAAACTGCCTAAGACAGTAGGGGAGCTCGACTCATAAATATCCTACCGAGGACAAAACGTATCATGTAAAAAGAAGCGTATTGTACTTTCGTGTCTAGGTTTGGGCGCGTTTTTCTTTTGAAAAATTTCCCCAAGCAAAATAATAACGGAGGTGAACACACTAATGAGTGAAGCAATTATTGCTAAAAAAGCGGAACTAGTTGACGTAGTAGCTGAAAAAATGAAAGCTGCTGCATCTATCGTCGTTGTAGACGCTCGTGGTTTGACAGTTGAGCAAGATACAGTTCTTCGTCGTGAGCTTCGTGGAAGCGAAGTTGAGTATAAAGTTATTAAAAACTCAATCTTGCGTCGTGCAGCTGAAAAAGCTGGTCTTGAAGATCTTGCATCTGTATTTGTTGGACCATCTGCAGTAGCATTTTCTAACGAAGATGTTATCGCACCAGCGAAAATCTTGAACGACTTTTCTAAAAACGCTGAAGCACTTGAAATCAAAGGTGGTGCAATCGAAGGCGCTGTCGCATCTAAAGAAGAGATTCTTGCTCTTGCAACTCTTCCAAACCGCGAAGGACTTCTTTCTATGCTCCTTTCTGTACTTCAAGCGCCAGTGCGCAACGTTGCTCTTGCAGTCAAAGCGGTTGCAGACAACAAAGAAGACGCAGCTTAATCTTAAGCTACGCAGCGTAGCCTAGCTACGAAAATATATTATAAATTTAAAACATATTTGGAGGAAATAACAATGGCATTGAACATTGAAAACATTATTGCTGAAATTAAAGAAGCTTCAATCCTTGAATTGAACGACCTTGTAAAAGCTATCGAAGAAGAATTTGGTGTAACTGCAGCTGCTCCTGTAGCTGTTGCTGCAGCTGGTGCTGCTGACGCTGGTGCTGCTAAAGATTCATTCGACGTTGAATTGACATCTGCAGGCGACAAAAAAGTTGGCGTTATCAAAGTTGTACGTGAAATCACAGGTCTTGGTCTTAAAGAAGCTAAAGAACTTGTTGACGGTGCACCAGCACTTGTTAAAGAAGGCGTTGCAACTGCAGAAGCTGAAGAAATCAAAGCTAAATTGGAAGAAGCTGGAGCTTCAGTTACTCTTAAATAAGAGGCATATACCAATTAGAAATCGGAATACTATAGTATCAGCCTTTTAGAATCGTGAACACATTTTAGAAACTGATAAATTAATTTAGTTTCCTACCAAAAACCCTACCAAAAATTAATTTGGCAGGGTTTTTCTTTTTAACAAATTTATCGTGGAGAACAATTGAATATTGTTCTCCTTTTTTTATTTTCAGGAGGGAAAATGACAAAAGAATTACAATCATCACGCTATATTGTCATTTCATTTTTAGTACGTGAAATGGGAATTGATATTGTTGAAGCCATCTCTCTTATGGCTGAATTGGAAAAAAGTGGCTTGGTTCGATTGGAATCGAGTGGAGATTTAATACTCAAAGAACTTGGAGGAGAGCTATGAAACGAATTACCGCAAATCAATACCAAACTTCAGAACGGTATTATAAATTACCTAAAATTCTTTTTGAGGATGAGAAATATATGGATATGAAATTAGAAGTAAAGGTGGCTTATTCTATTTTAAAAGATCGTTTAGAATTATCTCTTAGTCGTGGTTGGATAGATGAAGAAGGAGCAGTTTATTTAGTATTTTCTAATTCTAAACTGATGAAGCTATTAGGTTGTTCGAAGTCAAACTTACTATCAATCAAAAAAATTCTTAAAGAATATGACTTAATTGATGAAGTTCAACAGTCTTCAAGTGAGAAAGGAAGACTAGCTAATAAGATTTATTTAGGGGAGTTGTCTTCTACCCCAGTAGGTAATTCAAACAGGCCTAGTGTTAAAAAAAGACTAGGGCAGGTTGAAAATGAAACGACCCCCGTCTCACATTCAGCCCCTAGTGAGACTGAAGTTAGTGAGACTAAATATAGTGAGACTGATTCTTTATTTATTGAGGATGAGGAAGAAAGGAATACTCAACCTATCTTGAGAAGAAAAGTAGAAAAGGTCACAAAATATGATCGAGATTATATTTGGGGATTGGTACAAGATCAATTTAGACGAGAAGGTTTTTCTGAAACAGCCAGTGAAATTGCTATGACTGATTTTGAGAGAATCTATCAGTATGCTCTTGACAATGTTCGCTTTGTTAGACGTGCGGAAGTACTTGCTGAATTTGTGTATAACGGCTTGTATTCTGTTTGGAATAACCGTGTTAGAAAAGGAGGTGGTTAAATGTCGCCAATCGAGTGGATATTAGTTATGCTCATTGTTATTTCAAGTGGAGTGACAGTTCTGACAATGATAGTCGATAAGAAAGGGGTGATAAAGAAATGAGATTTATTGATTTATTTTCAGGTATCGGTGGCTTTCGACTTGGAATGGAAAGTGTCGGACACGAATGTATTGGATTTTGTGAGATTGATAAATTTGCTAGAGAATCTTATAAGTCCATTTTTCAAACGGAAGGAGAAATAGAATTTCATGACATACGAGATGTTTCAGATGACGAATTTAAAAAACTTAGAGGGAATGTCGATGTCATCTGTGGGGGATTCCCTTGTCAAGCATTTTCAATCGCAGGAAGACGATTGGGATTTGAAGATACTAGAGGAACTTTGTTCTTTGAAATTGCTCGGGCGGCCAAACAAATCCAACCACGTTTTCTTTTTCTTGAAAATGTTAAAGGCCTACTCAATCACGATAAGGGACGGACGTTCACCACAATCCTTACCACGCTTGATGAATTGGGGTTTGATGTTGAGTGGCAGGTGCTTAACAGTAAGGATTTTGGCGTTCCCCAAAACAGAGAGAGGGTGTTTATTATCGGACATTCTAGAAAGAAAGGTACCAGACTCCTATTTCCTTTCAGACGAGAAGGTCAAGCAACTAACTCTGAGACTTTGAAAGAACTAGGGAATTTAAATCCATCAAGAAGTGGAATGAGCGGTAAAGTCTATTATTCAGAAGGTCTTGCGCCAACTTTAGTTCGTGGAAAAGGAGAAGGATTTAAGGTTGCGATTCCTTGTATGACACCAGATAGATTAGACAAAAGACAAAATGGTAGACGTTTCAAGGATAATCAAGAGCCAATGTTTACTTTAAATACTCAGGATCGCCATGGTATTGTCGTTGTTGGAGATTTACCAACTAGCTTTAAGGAAACTGGTCGCGTCTATGGAAGTGAGGGGCTATCTCCAACACTGACTACGATGCAAGGTGGAGATAAAATCCCCAAAATACTGATTCCAGAACCAATCCAATTTCTAAAAGTACGGGAAGCAACGAAAAAAGGATATGCTCAAGCAGGGATTGGAGATTCAATCAATTTGGAAAGACCAAGTTCTCAGTATCGTCGTGGTAGAGTTGGAAAAGGTATAGCGAATACGTTAACAACTAGTGGTCAAATGGGAGTAGTAGTGGCTAGCTATGAAGGAGAAGATAAGCAAGTTTACCATGTTGCTGGTATTTTAATAAATGGACAATTTTACCGTCTGAGGATACGACGAATCACTCCTAAAGAGTGTTTTCGCTTGCAGGGGTTTCCTGATTGGGCTTTTGAAGCTGCTAGAAAAGTCTCTAGTAATAGTCAGCTTTATAAACAAGCTGGTAATAGTGTAACCGTTCCTGTGATTGCCGCAATCGCAAAGAAATTAAAAGAAATAGAGGAAAAAGATGAAAGCTTTAAATAAAGAGTCAATACTAGATTGTGACGAATTAGAAACAGAATTACATGATGCAGAAATCAAACAGCTGGATGAACAAATATTTTTAATGCCCAATTATCCATGTGAGTTTGAAGTGACATTTTTAGATGATTACCATAAAAAACACAACTACCCCCTATTTTACGAATCCTATCTTCAAAACGTTATGGAATTCCTTGAAAGTCAGGATATAAAGAACGGAGCTGATGCCTTTGTAGATGATAATCAGAATCTTGTTTTTGTTTTATATGGGCAAGGCTATCGAGCCGAGGGAAAAGAGGGAATACTTACAACCCAAGTAACTGTAAAAGCTTATGATGAAGACAAGAAACCGATTAACTTCTCCAATTTATTAGATTCCTTAATCGTCTCAGAATATCAAATGGAACCGAATCTTTGGGAGGTCTCCCATGATTGATCTCTATCTAAGTAAAAATAACCATAGAAATCAACTTCTTTTAGAATTCTTCCAAAACTATGGCATTGAGGTATCCTGTCATTCGATTTCTGAAATGACAAGGGATAAATTAATTGAGCTGATGAGCTATTCTTCAGATTGTTTCGAGTTTTTATCTCCCAATTTATTACGATTTAAGAACCGTGACAATTTAAGATTAACGGATTTCATTGAAATGATATTAAAAAATCCTGAACTAACCATCAGACTTCCTCTTGCGGTTTCAAATAAGAGAGTTTATCCAAATCTGAATCTGGAGGAGGCTAGAGCTTTATTGCCAAGAGATACGAAACAATTGATTTACATGGAACAAACACATTATTTATCTAGTTAAAGGAGAAGCAATATGGCTGAACGATTTTGGGAGAACTTGTCCATTATTTTGGCTGAAAGAAATATTAGCTGGATTGAGTTAACCAGAAAAATGTTTGCGGGAGAGTTTCACTATCCAAGTGAATTGAACCGTTTGTATCAAAAGATTCGCCACTATAAGATGGAACAACGAATGCCTCAAAGTCCATGGGTAGAAAGGATTGTGCAGGTATTAGATTTAGATTATGAAGATTTATTTCGGAGGTAACTATGAAAAGAATCATTCCAGTTTATATATTCCAACAAGTAAATGTCTTATTGGTATCTCTATACTTACTGAAATTGCTTTGTATCGGTGAGTTAACTATACTACAGATTCTCTATGGTGCGTCACTCATTTCATTTTTATGTATATATGGTCAACGTAAAAAAGCGCATAAGGTCAGTATGAAATCTAGGATGAAATGGCTTGGTATTGGATTAGCTAGCCTACTGATTATAAGTCTATGTTTTAGCTTAATCCATGCGCAAGGAAGCACGAATCAAGCAAACTTAATTGGGCTACAACATCAGGTTCCTTGGTTTTCATTTTTATTGTTCTTAATCAATGCGAGTATGGTTGAAGAATTTCTGTATCGAGAAATTTTATGGAACTTGGTTAGAAAATTAGATATTCGAGTTGGTTTGACAAGTGTTTTATTTGCCTTAGTACATCATCCAGGAACCATTCTAGCTTGGTGTTTATATGTTTCACTTGGGATGTTTTTAGGGATGGTGCGCTATAAATCTGACTTATGGGGAAGTATGGGTTTACATTTGGTGTGGAACCTACTAGTTTATACTTTGCTGCTTTTTTAAAATAGGTGACCTGATTTATTTAGGTAGCTTCTAAAACTAACTTCCAGTTTCCCACAATCCGTCCTCTTTTTTGGACAGTTGCTACAGACAATGGGAGTTACTTTGAGAAGTTACGAATGTTATATATTATTAAAATAAATCCAAAAAACTATTGCATAACAGATAAAAAAATGATATAATTAAAGCGCTTTCGAAAGTAAATATATTAGTGAGGTGAAAACCATGAAAAAATCAGCAGTAGTCGTTTTATTAGCTAGTTTGTTATCTATTGGTCTTTTTCAGTCTAGTGTATCTGCTAAAAGCGTTCTTAAAAGTTATCGGTATGATTATAATCCCTACTATGACTCTAGTATGAATTTCCATGGATATAAATATAAGAACATTCCGGAATGGTCTCATTATTACAGCTATTCTGAGTATAAAGTTGGCGGAGGCTGGAACTATGCTCGTTATGAGGTACTAAACCTCTACAGCGGAGGCTATTAATCCTTAAAGAGTGATGAAAAGGAGGGCTGGATATGTTAAGGCTTACTCATGTTACCTTAAAAACGCGACAAGTCATCTTGCAAGATGCAGATTTCACCTTTAAAAAGGGTAGGATTTATGGAGTTCTTGCTATCAATGGATCGGGAAAGACGACACTGTTCCGAGCTATGAGCAAGTTGCTTCTCCTTAGTAGTGGACATATCGCAGTTCCTCCTTCTTTATTTTATTATGAGAGCGTTGAATGGCTGGATGGAAACTTAAGTGGGATGGAC